>NZ_JADIJM010000020.1:0-133524 GCF_017355315.1 Achromobacter sp. SD115
CCGTCACCGACGTGGCCGGCGTGTCCACCAGCAACGACCTGGTCATCCAGATCATCGACACCGCCCCGGTCGCCAACGACGACACGGCTGGCATCACCGAAGACACGAGCACCCCGCTCACCGGCAACCTGCTGACCAACGACACGCTCGGCGCCGATGCGGTCACGACCGTCATCAACACCGCCGACGCCAAGTACGGCACGCTGGTGGACAATGGCGACGGTACCTGGTCCTATCAGCTCAACAACAGCCTGCAGGCTGTCCAGGGGCTGCAGGCCGGCCAATTGCTGACCGAGACCATCCGCTACACCATCACCGACGCCGATGGCGACATCAGCGAAGCCGTGCTGACGATTACCATCACCGGCACCAACGACCTGCCCTCCATCAGCAGCGCCAGCATCAACCTGTCCGAAGAAGGCCTGCCGCACGGCATACCGGACAACACGGGCACCACCGATACGACGAACGCCGTCACCTACTCCGGCAACCTGACCATCTCCGATTTGGATGTGAAGGACACCCATACCGTCACCTTGGTCAAGCCGGCGGACAACGCCCTGACCTCGCAAGGGAAACCTGTCGTCTGGACCTTGTCGGACAATGGCCATACCCTGGTCGGCAAGGACTTCCACGGAAACCCCGTCATCACCGTCACGATGACCGACGCGGGCGGCTACACCGTAACCCTGTCGGGCCAAGTGGATCACCCGACGAACTCGGTCGAGGATGTGCTCCAGCTGGGCATCGGCGTGCAGGTCAACGATGGCCACGCCACCAGCAACGGCACCATCACGATCAATATCGAAGATGACAGTCCGGAATTCGGCGCCGTCACCAATACGGTGATGGAGAATGCCGCTACCAGCGCCACCGGCACTCTGGAGTTCCATACGGGCGCCGACGCCGTGGGCGCCACGCTGGTTGTGTCGTCTGTCGGTCAGCTGCCGCAGAACTGGACGACCAGCGCGCTCAACAAGTCTTCGGTCGACATCTTCTCGCCCAACGGGACCAAGATCTTCACGGTGACCCTGAATCCGGAGGGCGGCTATACCGTCACCCAGCACGAAGCCCGGCCCGGGACGACCGCGTCGATCGACTTGGCCTCCTCGATCAGCAACAACCCCCAATCCACCTATGACCTCGGCTATGCCACGCTGAGCGCCGGCGGCGGAAAGACGTTCAACGCCAACACGTTCGGCAGCGGAAATTCGTTCGGGATCGGCAACACCTCCTTCGACTCGGGCGAAAGCTTCCGCATGGACTTCAAGAAAGCCCTCTCGGATTTCACGCTGAATGTCGCGGAAGTCAAGGGAAGCGGCACGCTCAATGTCACGATATGGAGCGATGGCGTTTCCAAGGTCATCACCGTACCCGTGAACAATACGACTGGCGCCATCCACATCACGAAGGAGATGTTGAGCCAGGGCACCCCCTCGTTCTCTCAATTCGATAGCATCGAGGTCACCGCGGGCAGCGGCGTCAAAATGTCCTTCCTCACGACCGGCTCCTATACGGAAAGCGTTCCCGCCGGCCCGATGGACTTCACGGTTGGCGTTACCGGAACGGATGGCGACGGCGACAAGGTGAACACGCATTTCAACGTGACCTCCACCGCGGAGTCCGCCGTTACGAACGCGACGAACAAGGTCGCGGAAGCCACTGGCGACACCGTTACGGGAACGATGCAGATCTCCGCAGCGTTGGGCATCGTGAGCGTCGACGTAAACGGCGTGGACGTCACCAAGGCGACGAATGCCAACCCCGTCAGCCTGACCACGGGCAAGGGCACGCTGAAGATCACCGGCTACGATCCGGCTACCGGCAAGCTCACTTACACCTATACCGAGAAGGGGAAATCCCAGGATCACTCGAACGGCAAGGACAGTGTGCATGACGACTTCACCGTGACCGCCAAGAATGCTGGCGGCCACGGCAGCAGCGGCAAGCTGACCATCCAGATCACCGACACCGCGCCCGAGGCAAAGCCGGACACGGCCAGCGTGACGGAAGACAAGGTCTTGGAAGCCACGGGCAACGTCATCACCGGCACCGGTGCGGACGCCGTGGGCGCCGACGTGACCACCGTGGTCGGCGTGGCCAAGGGTTCGGCCAACCCGAACAAGGCGATCGAAGGCAACGTCAACGCCGAGGTCAACGGCGTGTACGGCAAGATCACCATCCACGCCGATGGCACCTATACCTACACCCTGAACAACAGCGATCCGCGCGTCAATGCACTGGGGCAAGGCGACAAGCTCTCGGACGTGTTCTCGTACACCATCCGCGATTCCGACGGCGACTTCAGCACCACGACCATCACCATCACGATCAACGGCACCAATGACGTGCCGGTGATGACCAACGACTTCCGGTCGGTCACGGAAGATGTGAACGTCACGGGCGGAAATCTCACCGTCAAGGGCGCGGTCACGATCACGGATCCCGATGCCGGCCAGTCGACCTTCAACACCGACACCCTCAAGCTCGCCAGCAGCACGCATGCGGGCGGAGCGCTGGGCGTCATCGTAATGAAAGCCGATGGCACCTACACCTACAACGTCAACAACGCCGCGATCCAGTTCCTCAAGGCGGGCGAAAGCATCGTCGAGACCTACACGGTCGCCTCCGCCGACGGCTCGGCCACCAGCACCATCACCATCACCATCAATGGTGTCAACGACGCGCCCACGACCGTGGACGGTTCCGCGAACCTGGAAGCTGGCGATAACCAGTACGTCTTCTCGTTGAACGATTTCCGCTTCGACGATGGAGCGGAAGGCAACAGCTTGCAAAGCGTCATCATCACCCAACCGCCCACCAGCGGCACGATGACCTATAACGGCAAGCCGGTCACGGCCGGCATGGAGATTCCGAAGTCGGCCATCGAACAAGGCCTGCTGAAGTTCACTCCGGGCGCCGACAAGCAGGACAGCTCCTTCAATTTCCAAGTGAAGGACAATGGCGGCACGGCGAATGGCGGCAACGACACCTCGACCGAGCACAAGTTCGTCATCTCCGCCGATCACCTGGTGACCAACAGCAATGACGACAGCGGCAGCGGCGGCAAGCCGCCGCTGAACGGCGGGTCGGGCGATGACATCATCCTGGCGGACCAGGGCGGCTACGTCACGACCGTCAACCCCGGCACGAACTACAACATCGCGCTGGTGGTGGACCGTTCGGGCAGCATGTCCGCGCAATCGGGTTCCGGTGTCAACCGCATGCAGCTGGTCAAGGACGCGCTGGTCAAGCTCGCCAACGATCTCGAGCACCACGACGGCGTCGTCAATGTATCGCTGATCGGCTTCGCAACCCATGCTCAAGATCCGATCACGATCAACAACCTCACGAAGGACAATCTGAGCCAGTTGATCAAGGCGATCAACGATCTGACTATCGCGACGGGTAACACTGCGGGGACCAACTACGAAGCCGCCTTCAACGCGACCGTGAAGTGGTTCGCCGATCAGGGCAAAGCAAATTCCAGCGGTACGAAGTTCGAGAATCTGACGTTCTTCCTGACCGACGGAAACCCGACACAGTACTACTACAACGACAAGAAGGGGGTGGACGGACCGGGTAACGATACCGACTACAACACCATGAAGGAATCCGTCGACGCCTTCAAAGCCCTGAGTGGCACCAGCAAGGTCCACGGCATCGGTATCGGGACTGGCATCGACGGCAACATCCTGCGCTTCTTCGACAATACAGACAGCGCTGGCGACGGCCAGATCAGTTTTCCCACGAAGTGGAACTTTTGGGGAACCCCAATTGAATGGACAGCCGTCTCTGGCAAGACTGGCTGCATTGACATCGTCAACACCGCCAACGACCTGGCGGCCGCGCTCAAGGGAGGCAGCAGCACGAGCAATCCGGCTGAAGTCGGCCACGACACCGTCTACGGTGGCGACGGCAACGACATCATCTTCGGTGACGCGATCAACACCGACCACCTGGCGTGGGCCGGCAATCCCGCGGGATCCCACAATGGTGGCGGTCTCGACTCGCTGAAGGACTACCTCAAGGCGGTGGACGGCGTCGCCCCGACGAACGAACGGATATACGAGTTCATCAAGCAGAATCCGGGTCAGTTCGATGCGGCTGGCGACACGCGTGGCGGCAATGACGAATTGCACGGCGGCAAGGGCGACGACATCATCTACGGCCAGGGCGGCAACGATGTCCTGTGGGGTGATGACGGCAACGACAAGCTCTATGGCGGAACCGGCAACGACGAGCTCCACGGCGGCGCCGGCAACGACATCCTGGTCGGCGGCAAGGGCAACGACACCATGTGGGGTGACGGCGGCAGCGACACGTTCAAGTGGCAGCTTGGCGACCAGGGCACCACGGCGCAGCCTGCGATCGACACGATCAAGGACTTCTCGAAGGCCTCGGTCGCCGACGGCGGGGATGTGCTGGACCTGAAGGACCTGCTCGTGGGCGAGAAGGACGGCAACCTGTCGCAGTACCTGAACTTCAAGCAGGATCCGGCCAACTCCAACAACACGCTGATCGAGATCAATACCCAGGGCAAGCTCGCCACCCAGGGCGCGGATCAGAAGATCGTGCTGGAGAACGTCGACCTGACTCACGACGCCAACGGTCAGGCCATGAGCAACCAGGCCATCATCAACGATCTGCTCCTGAAGAGTAAGCTGAACGTCGACCACAACTAAGCAGCAAGCCCCGGGAAGGCCCGCAACGGCCTTCCCGGCTTGGCAAGTTTTTCCCTAGCAGCAACGTTGCTGCTTGGCACTATCAGTGTTGCCAGTATCTAGCTCTGGCAACGCCATCTAGTATCTGGCCATCTTGGATAACACCCTGGAAAGGGAACCAACATGGCCGATACCTCTCCCGCAATCGTCAACGAAATCTCCGGTCGCGCGTGGCTGCGCCATGGCGATGGATCTCTGACCGAACTGCATCTAGGCAGCAAAATCCCTGCCGGCAGCGACGTCGTCACCGCCTCGGGCGCCACGGTTTCTCTTCAGGTTGAAAAAGGTTTACCGCTAGTCATCGGTGAAGGCCGCATGGTAGCGCTGACCAACGAGATGACCGCCACGTTGGACGACCCGTCCGAAGCTGCAGTGGCCTCGCCCTCGGGTACCGACTCCGACCGTCTGTTGGCGGCCCTGCACGACGGCCGCGACCTGTTCGATGAACTCGATCCCACCGCTGCCGCCTTGGCCGGCGGCGGTGGCGACGGCGGCAGCAGCTTCGTACGTCTGGCCCGCCTTCTTGAAACCACCATCCCGTTGGACTTGGCCTATTCCAATCCCGGCCATCGTGCCGATGTCATGCCACGCGTTTCCAGCAGTACCGGCTCCGCCGTCGACGAAGACGAGGCGCCTCCACTGGTCAATGTCAACCGCGCGCCCGACGCACGGGACGACGCTGGCCAAGGCGATCAAAACAGTCTGGTGCGCGGCAACCTGCTCTCCAACGACTCGGATCCCGACAACGATCCTCTGGTGATCACGTCGGTGGGCGGCCGCCCCTTGACCTCGGGCGGCGTCGCGGTTGAAGGCAGCAATGGCGGCACATTCACCGTGCTGCCTGATGGCAGCTACGTCTTCACGCCCGGCGGCGATTACGACCACCTGGCGGCGGGCGAAACCGTGACCAGCACCGTGTCCTACACCATCATGGATTCCCGCGGCGCCACCTCTACGGCGACCGTCGTGGTGCTGATCACCGGCACCAACGACGGCCCGGTATCCACCGCCATTTCCGACACCTCCAGCGTGGATGCACACACGAACGTGAGCTACGACGTCTCCGGCCACTTCTCGGATCCAGACGCCAGTGACAAGCTCACCTACACTTCAACGGGCTTGCCGCCCGGCCTGAGCATAGACCCGCGCACTGGCATCATTACTGGCAACATCGATCCTTCGGCCTCGCAAGGCGGAAGGATCGGCGTCTACAACATCACCGTTACCGCCACCGATCCCTCAGGCGCAACCAGCTCGCAAAAGTTCAACTGGGCTATCGCCAACCCCGCGCCCATCGCAGCCGACGACTCGGGCGCTGCCAGCGAAGACTCCCCCCTCGACGTCAGCGCTCGAAACGGCGTGCTGGCAAACGACCGTGATCCAGACGGCGACACCCTTGCCGTATCGCACGTCAACGGCAACACAGCAAACGTGGGCGTCGCCATCGCAGGCTCCCACGGCGGCACGTTCACGCTGAACGCCGACGGCTCCTACAGCTTCGACCCAGGCTCCGCCTTTCAACACCTCGGCGTCGGCGAAAAAAACTACAGTTCGATCACCTACACTGTGTCCGACGGCGAGGTCGGTACTAGCACGGCTGTCTTGACAGTCGAAATCACGGGCGCCAACGACGCACCAGTTCTCCAGATACACGGCAACCAGGTGTTGGAGGACCACGCGGCCTCCGGCAACGTACTCATCGGAGCGTTCGATGTCGACAGCGATGCGCTTGCTGTCACAACCTTCACCCTCAACGGCACAACGTACTCCGTCGGCATCACCGCATATGTAGAAGGCGTAGGTTCAATCCTGGTCCAAGCCGACGGCAACTATGTGTTCACACCGGACGCCAACTGGAACGGGAACGTCCCGCAGATCACGTATACCGTGACGGACGGCACGGTCACGACCTCATCCACCTTGGACATTGGAGCTCTTTCCGTCAACGACGCCCCGATAGCGCAAGACACCTCCGGCAACGTCGCGGCTGGCGGTCGCTACACGTTCGACCTGAATGACTTTCCATTCTCCGATCCTGGGGAAGGCCATTCGATGAAGTCGCTAATCATCGACTCGCAACCCTTAGACGGCACGCTGCTCCTGAACGGCAAAGCGATCAAACTGGGGCAAGAAATCAGTGCGGAGGATCTGGCCAACGGCAAGCTGGTATTCCATGCGGGTGCTGCCAACTACGGCAACGGCAACGCTTCGTCCTTCGACTTCCGAATCAAGGACACCGGCGGTACCGCCAACGGCGGGCAAGACACGTCGCATCAGCACACGTTCAAGCTGAATGTGGGCGATTTCATCGTCGGCGACAACGGCGACGGTAGCTGGCAGACCTACACAGGGAAAGAGGGCAGTGACGGCAACGACGTAATGCTGGGCGACCAAGGAGGCGTGCTGGGACTCCCCCCTCCTCCCCCAGATCCTGCTGGCTGGCTGATCGATCCGCGAGGTCGGGAAGCCGAAGCCGGAAGCAGACCGAACCATGTGCTGGCTCCGCTGGACAACGACCTGCTCATCGGCAATGACGGCTCGGATATCCTGTTCGCAGATGCGATCAACACGGATCGATTGCCCTGGGGTATCGACGGCAACCCCGCCAAGCCCGCCAATCTACTCGACGGATCCGGCCTGTTTGCACTCAAGCAGTTCCTGCTGCTGAAGAACGGCTCGCAGCCCACCGACGCCGACCTGCACAAGTTCATCTCGGAGAATCACGAAACACTCGACGTGCAGGGTGACACGCGCGGCAGCCACGACTGGCTGCGTGGCGGTCGAGGCGACGATATTCTCTACGGCCAAGGTGGCTCGGACCAGCTGGAAGGTGACGATGGCAACGACATGCTGTCGGGAGGCACGGAGTACGACCGCCTGGAAGGCGGAGCTGGCAATGATGTCCTGATCGGCGGCATGGGCAATGACATCCTGGCCGGCGACTCCGTGCCCGACAGCAATGAGAGTGACACGTTCAAGTGGGTACTCAACGACCAGGGCACCATAGACACCCCGGCCGAGGATTGGATCGTAGACTTCTCGACCCTGAAGCCGGCCGATGGCGGCGACATCCTGGATCTGCAGGGACTGCTGGTCGGCGAGAATGACGGCTCCCTGAGCAACTACCTGAACTTCCGCAAGGAAGGCATCAATACGGTCATCGACATCAATACCCAGGGCAAGCTGGACGCCCAGGGTGCGGATCAGAAGATCGTGATAACGGACGTCGACCTCACCCACGATGACTACGGCCAGTTCATGAGCAATCAGGCCATCATCAACGATCTGCTGGAGAAGGGTAAGCTGATCGTCGACCACGGCTGAACAGCTGTTCACGGGAACGTCCACAACCGCGTTCCCGCCTCCGCATGACGCATTTTTTCCCAGGGCGCATCTAAGATGCCCGGAAAAATGTGAAAATCCGTTTCATGCCATCGTCCCGCCGTTTCCGCCGCACGCTGAATCTGTGCCGATTGGCTTTGCTATGCCTGGCTTGCGGCTGGGGCGGAAGTTCCGCCCTGGAAGTAAATGCCGACCGGCTGCAAAGCCTGTCGGCCAGCCGCTATGGCGCGAAGGGCTCGAAAGCGGTATCAGAATGGTTGCAGCTGATGCGCAGCCCCGCCCCAGCCCAGGAAAAAGGCGCGCTGACACAGGCGAACGATTTCTGGAACCGCTCCCTGATGTCCGGCGAGGACATCACCATATGGAAGCAGGCCGATTATTGGGCCACGCCGTTAGAATCGCTGGGCAGAGGCGCCGGCGACTGTGAAGACTACGTCATCGGCAAGTACTTCACGCTGTTGGCGCTGGGCGTACCGGCGAACAAGCTCCGCTTCATCTACGTCCGCGCACGGATCGGCGGCGCCGCAAGCAGCGCCCAGATCGCCCACATGGTGCTGGGCTATTACGAAACTCCCAACGCCGTGCCGCTGGTGCTGGACAACCTGATCTCGACCATTTTGCCCGCCACGCAGCGTCGCGACCTGACGCCGGTATTCAGTTTCAATGCCGACGGCGTCTATGTGGACGGCAAACCCGCCGCGCCGGTTGACCGTCTCAGCCGCTGGCGTGATCTACTTCAACGCATGGAACGGGAAGGCGTGCGCCCCTGATGTCCGGAAATAAGACTATGTCCATACTTCGACAGCTATTGCTCAGCGTTACCCTTGCCATCGGCGTCATCCTGCTGGGCACGCTGGCGCTCAGCGTGAACTCCGCCAGGGAGTACCTGTCAGGCCAACTGCAGGTGCAGAGTACCGACGCCGCCGTGTCGCTGGCGTTATCGCTCTCGCAGCCCGCGAACAATGATCCGGTCGTGCAGGAGCTGCTGGTATCGGCGCTGTACGACGGTGGACACTTCTCGCTGGTACGCCTGGCCGATCCGGAAGGCAAGGTCCTGATCGAACGGAAATCCACGGCCACGGCAGCGTCGGTTCCCGCCTGGTTCCAGGCGCTGGCCCCGCTGACCACGCAATCGGCCAGCCATGCCGTCAGCGACGGCTGGCGTCAGATTGGCGAAGTCACCCTGATCGCGAACGACGCCTATGCCTGGGAGGCCCTGTGGCGCAGCAGCCTCAAGATGATCGCCCTGGTGGTGGGCGCCGGCATCCTGTGGGCCGTGTTCGCCTTCATGCTGGTGGGCTGGATCAAGAATCGCCTGCTGCGCGAAATCAGCGACCACGTGCGCAGCATCGGCCAGGAATCGCCGACCGAGCAGGTCGAAGCGCGCGTGCCTGAACTGTCCGGGGTGGTGCAGGCCCTGAATCAAACCCGTGAACGCATCCATGCCAGCGTTGAAGAGCAGAACGCCAAGATCGAATCACTGGAACTGGAGCTGAACCAGGATCCGGTCACCGGACTGCCCAACCGCAAGTACTTCGTCAACGAGTTCCGCCGCGCGCTGGAGACCCATGCCATCGCGACTGGACGCAGCATCGACGGCGGCCATGTGCTGGTGTTCCGCCAGCGCGACCTGGCGGACCTGAACCGCCACATGCCGCGGGAGTTCATCGACCAATGGTTGCGCGCGGCCTGCGAGCGCATCCGCGGCACCCTCAAGAGCATGCATGTGGCCTCGCCCCTGCTGGCCCGCCTGAACGGCTCGGATTTCGCCTTGCTGCTGCCCGGCTGCGCCGCTCCCCAGGCCATGATGGTGGCAGAGCAGGTACGCGCAGACCTGCACGCTTCGCGTATCCCTGTGGGTGAAGGCCATTTGTGCCGTTGGGCGCAGGCCATGACCGACTATGGCCACGGCAGCCAGGCCGGCCCGGTGCTCGCGCGCCTGGACTTCGGCTTGATGCGGGCGGAAAGCGCTGGCAACGACCAGGTGGTGATCGCGGGTGCGACCGACATGCAGTCGCCTTCGGAATCGGGTGAACGCGCCTGGAAGGACGCAATCCAATCCGCCCTGGAAGAGCGCCGTTTCGAGTTGGCCACGGAAAACCTCCAAGCCACCGATGGCAGCATCGTCCGCACCGAGGCGATGCTGATGATGCGCACTGCCGCCGATCAGGTGCCGATTCCCGCCACGCTGTTCATTCCGCCGGCGGTGCGCCTGGACCTGGTGGCCGATTGCGACCTGGAGGCTGTGAGCCTGGGGCTGGATTGGCTGGCGGCCAACACCGGCGAGCTCGCCGTGCGGGTGGCACTGCCCTCCTTGCGAGGCCAGAAGTTCTTCCGCCAGTTGGCTCTGCTGCTGACCGAACACCGGCCGCTGGCGCCCCGCCTGTACCTGGAAATCGACGCGCACGGCCTGGTGGAATGCCACGAGCAGATCGCGACGCTGGCCCGGGTCGCCTCGGAGTTCGGCGCGCATATCGGTGTGCGCCGCCTGGCCCAGCAGTTCGGCGCGGTTGCGCAACTGCACACCCTGCCCTTGTCATACGTAAAACTGGGCGGCGGCTTCGTCGGCGGCATGTCCCAAAGCCCCGGCAGCCAGCAGTTGACGGCTTCGGTGCTGGAAACCGCACGCAATTTGAAGATCGCGGTCTATGCCGAAGACGTACCCGACGCCGAAACGCAGCGCATTCTGGCCAAGCTGGGCATAGGCATCATGCGCGGTCCAGGCGTCAAAACGGCCGCGGCATAGGACGGCCGGAAGGCTAGCCACCACAGCCACTGCGGCCGCCGCAGCGGCTTCAACGGGAGGCTTTGCCCTTGGACTGTTCGTAAAGCGGCAGCACCTGCTGCGCCGCGGCCTGCAGATCGCTGATGCGCGATGCGGCCGACGGGTGGGTAGACAGGATTTCCGGCGGGGCGCTGCCCTGATCGGCGGCGCCCATCTTCTGCCACAGCGTCACGGCGGCGCGCGGGTCGTAGCCCGCCCTGGCGGCCAACTCCACGCCCATGCGGTCAGCTTCGGTTTCATGGGTGCGGCTATTGGGCAGCGTAAACATGACGCTGGTGAACTGCCCGCCCAGGTCAGACGCCGCGGAAGACCCGGTGGCGATAGCCAACACCGACAGCCCCAGGTTGGTGGCCATCTGCTGGGATACGCGCTCGCGCGCATGCTCGCGCAAGGCGTGCGAAATCTCGTGGCCCAGCACCGCCGCCAACTCATCGTCCGTAGGTTTGATCTTGCCCAGCAGCCCCGTGTAGACGGCGATCTTGCCGCCTGGCATGCACCAGGCGTTGATCTCGTTGCTGGACAGCACGTGCACCTCCCATTTCCAGCTGGCGGCGTCAGGCCGGAAGATTCCCGCCTGCGCGATCAGCCGCTGCGAAATGGTGCGGACCCGCGCAACCTGTTGGGCGTCACGGTCCAGCAGGCCCTTGGCCTGCGCCTGCTTGAGTATGTCGGCGTACTGCTGAGTGGCTTCCTGCTCCAGCGCCTGCGAAGGCACCATGCTGGACATGTACTGGGTCCGGTTGACGCCGATGGCGCCCGACTGCGTGGTGTTCATGCCGGTGCAGCCCGCCAGGGCCGCCAGCGCGAGCGCAGCGCCCGCATTGCGCAGCAGATGACGTTTCCGGTTCATGGCGGACCTCCCAGTCGATTCGAAGAACGACAGCGTATCAGACTACCGGATCGCCGCACTGACCGCGGTGGCGCAAGGCATGGTCGATCAGGACCAGCGCCAGCATTGCTTCGGCGATGGGTGTGGCGCGGATGCCGACGCAAGGATCGTGGCGTCCCAGGGTCTGCACCATGACCGGATCGTTGGCGCGATTCACGGAGCGGCGCTCGACCCGGATGCTGGAGGTCGGCTTGATGGCCAGCGACACGGTGACTGGCTGACCGGTGGAAATGCCACCCAGCACCCCGCCAGCGTTATTGGTCAGGAAGCCGTCCGGCGTAATTTCGTCGCCATGCTCCGAGCCTCGCTGGGCGATGCTGTCGAAGCCCGCGCCGATCGACACGCCCTTGACGGCATTCAAACCCATCATCACGTGGGCAATGTCGGCGTCCAGGCGATCATAGATCGGTTCACCCCAGCCCGCGGGAAGGTTCTCGGCCACGACCTCGATCCGGGCGCCCACCGAATCGCCGTCGCGGCGCAGTTGGTCCATGTAGGCTTCCAGTTCCGGCACGACCTCGGCGTTGGGCGCGTAGAACGGATTATTGGGGACCTCGTCCCAGGAAACGAAGGGAATCGCGATGGGGCCAAGCTGACTCATGTAGCCGCGCACCTTGACACCGTATTGCTCTGCCAGCCACTTCTTGGCGATGGCACCCGCCGCTACCGTCGGCGCCGTCAGGCGCGCCGACGAGCGGCCGCCTCCGCGCGGGTCGCGCACCCCGAACTTGCGCCAGTAGGCGTAGTCGGCATGGCCCGGACGGAAGGTATCGGCGATGTTCGAGTAATCCTTGCTGCGCGCATCCGTGTTGCGGATGAGCAGGCCGATAGGCGTGCCCGTCGTCACTCCCTCGTATACGCCAGACAGGATTTCCACCTGATCGGCTTCCTGGCGCTGCGTCACGTGGCGGGACGTGCCAGGACGGCGGCGGTCCAGTTCGAGCTGGATGTCGGCAGCGTCCAGCGACAGTCCCGGAGGACAGCCGTCCACGACGCAACCGATGGCCGGCCCGTGGGATTCGCCGAAATTGGTGACGGTAAAGAGAGTACCTAGGGTGTTGCCGGGCATAGGGAGTCAAGAGGTCGGGTTTGCAAGCAACCCCGATTATGACACCGCCGAGGCCAAAGCCTGGATTTCGGAGGCCGGCGCAGGGCGTCCCAACAGGAAACCTTGCATCACCCGGCATCCCAGAGACTTCAGGATCTCGCGTTGGCCTTCGGTTTCGACCCCTTCCGCCACCACCGGCAGATGCATCGCCTGGCACAGGCCGAACAGCGCCGACACCACCTCGCGGCTGCCGGCATCGGATTCCAGCGCGGAGATGAAGCTGCGATCGATCTTGACCCAATCGATGGGCAGGCAGCGCAGATGATTCAGGCTGGAATAGCCGCAGCCGAAATCGTCCAACGCCACGCCTATGCCCATCGCCCGCAACGTGTTCAGGATTTTCACGTGACGTTCGTAGTGCAGGATGAAGAGCGATTCCGTGATTTCCAGCACCAGCTTGTTCGGTGCCAGGTTCGCGGCCTCCAGCGCATCCGACACGAGTTCGACCAGACCATCCTCGTTCATCTGCTTGACCGACAGGTTCACATGCACGCGCCAGCTCGCTGGCCATAACGCCGCCTGTGTGCATGCGCGCTCCAGGATCCAGGCTCCCAGCGGCACGATCAGGCCGCTGCGCTCGGCCAGTTCGATGGTGACGGCAGGCGATACGCTGCCGAGCACAGGGTGATGCCAGCGCAACAGCGCCTCGCATCCCTGCACCATGCCGGTACCGCTGTCACAGACAGGCTGATAATACAGTTCGAACTGCTCCATGGCGGGTGTGGTGAGCGCCAGCCGCAGGTCGTTTTCCAGCCCCTGCTGATCGCGCTGACGCGCCAACATGCGGAAATCGAACAGGTTCCAGCCCGGCCCGCCGCGCTCCTTCAGCGGCAGCAAGGCCACCTGCACGCAGCGCTGCAGTTCTTCCACGCTGCGGCCATGCTCGGGATACAAGGCCGTACCCACGCGGAACATGGCCATCAATGGGCGCCCGCCCAACTCGTAGGGTGCGCTCAGGGCTTCCAGCAGCTTGGCCGACACCTGGGCCGCCCCCGTTTCGTCCACGTCGGGTGCGCAGACCGTGAACGCATCTGTCCCGGAGCGCGCCACCATGCCACCCATGGAACGGCAGATGAGGCCCAGGCGGTTGGCCACCTGTACCAACAAGGCCTGATCTTCGCCCGCGCGCAACATGGCGCTGATCTCGGCATATTGCTCGAAGCTCACCAGAAAGAACGCGCCGCGGCGCGAGCGGCCCTCGGCATTGTTCAGCCAGGCGCGGGCGCGCCGGTGCAGTTCCTGCTGGTTCAGGACACCGGTCAGTTCATCGCGCGTCAGCCGTTGGCGCAACAGGCGTTCCCTGCGCACGAAGACCCAGCACATCGCTACAAGTGCGCCCGCAAGCGTCAGGCACAGTGCGAGCAGGTAACTCTCACGCACGAAGCCCCCTATCCATAAGCCCCTGGCGTTGCGGTTCGAAAAAGAACCCAAGGACTGTAACATTTTTTAAAATATGCATTATTTTCGCAAAAAACGCCACACTTCAGAGGCAACGCGCCTCTTTTCCCTTGTATTCCTACGGTTACTCTGGTTGCTCACGGAAGGTTCGGGATGGGCCATGAAGGCTTGCGCCGGCCCTTGGTGCCATGCTCGCCCTACTACTTACGACAGCTACACCCGAAAAATTAATACACGCTGTCTCGATAGTTGTCATTCAAAAACGCGCAGCAGCGAAATAATTGCACAGCTTGCCCCCTTACGGCATGAATTTAGTAATATTCGGCACGTTCTGTGACATGTAGAATTGCTGTTCCACTGATGTATTAGTGACGCGTGTCACACCCCGTATCCAGGCCTTCTAGCGCTGATCGCGATCCGACGCCGTTCCAACCGGACACCTGGCAGTCCTCAGTTCAGGCCACGCAGCGGCCAGGAAGGGAACCTCCAAATACATGTCCACATTCCGCCGGCTACTTTTCTTCACCGCTCTTCTGATCGGCCTCGTTCTGTTCGGCGCGCAGGCGGTGGGAATGCTGGCCGCGCACCGCTATCTGAACTCGCAGTTGGCGCAGCAAAGCGACGACGGCGCCAACGCGCTCGCCTGGGCCTTGTCGCACGCGGCGGCCGGCCCCGACGAACGAACTGCGCTGGCGGATGCGCTGTTCGCGGGGGGAGATTACGCGCTGGTGCGCATTACCGACGAAAAGGGCGCCCCCGCCATCGAACGGCAAACCCCGCAAACCGACCCTCAGTCCAGGGAGCACGATTGGCGCGACACCTGGTTGAGCATGGAAGCGCCCGCCGTGTCGCGGCCTTACGCAGCTCCGGATGGCAGCTCGCGAGGTATCGTCACCGTGCAGGCGGATTCGCGGGAAGCACGCGACACCTTGTGGCAAGGCGGCGTGCGGGTCCTGGGGCTGATGCTGGCAGCCGGCCTGCTATGGATCCTGTTCTCCCTCAATCTGGCGCGGCGGATAGAAGCGCGCACCTCGCGCGACATCTGCGAACGCGTACGCGCGCTGGCCCCGGGCAATCGCAAGACGTTGAACGGCACATGCGAACTGGCAGGCGTCGACCAGGCGCTGGTGGACGCGCAACGCATGGTCGCCGCCACTGTCCAGGAACAAAATGCGCGGATCGAATCGCTTCAGAGCGAGATCTACAAGGACCCGATCACGCGGCTGCACAATCGCAAGTATTTTGTCGACCAGTTCAGGCTGGCGCTGACGGACAAGGACCCCGAAGCCGGCGGCCATCTGCTGATGTTCCGCCAACGCGACCTGGCGCAGATCAACCGGCATCTCTCGCGCGCCTTCACGGACCAGTGGCTGCGCTCCGCTTCCGACCGGCTGCGCAAGCTGGTCGCCGAATTCGGCGGGCCAGCCGCCATGCTCGCGCGCATCAGCGGTTCTGATTTTGCGCTGCTGCTGCCCCGCACTTCAGCGCCGCAAGCCAGCCTGCTGGCCGAGCGGGTGCGACGCGAACTGCGCTCGTTGCGCGTGCCCATGGACAAGCACGAGTCCTGCCGCTGGGCCCTGGCGATGGCCTCCTACGCACCAGGAGATGGCATGAGCGACACGCTGGCGCGCCTGGACCACGCCCTGATGTGCGCCGAAAGCGCCGACGACGACCAGATCGCGCCGGCCAGCCGCGCGCCGGACAGCACGCACATCGGCGAGTACAGCTGGCACGACGCCCTGGTTACGGCGCTCGAACAGCACAGGTTCTCCTTGTCCGTGCAGCCCCTGCACGACCTGTCCGGCGCCCTGCTGCACCAGGAAGCCAGCCTGACCCTGCACGACGCCAGCGGCGCCGATCCCGTGCCGGCCTCGATCTTCATGCCCCCGGCTGTCCGCCTCGGCCTGGCCGCAGAGTGCGACATACAAGCCATCCGCCTGGGGCTGGACTGGCTGTTCGCGCGCCCAGGCGCGCTGGCGGTGCCGATATCGCTGGCATCGATCGCCCAGCCGTCGTTCCAGTCCAGGCTGCAACGCATGCTGGCCGACCGGCCGGCCTTGAGCGCGCGCCTGATCGTGGAAATCGACGCAGCGGCCCTGGCTGCGCAGGGGGCCGACTTGCACCAGCTTTGCGACATCGTCGTGGCCGCCGGCGCCCGGGTCGGCGTGAGCCGGCTGTCGTTCCAGTTCGGCGCCATCGAGCATCTGCACGAGTTCCCCTTGTCATACCTGAAGCTGTGTGGCGGTTTCATCACCGGCTTGCTCCACAGCCCGGGCAGCCAGCACCTCGCCGCCACGGTGGTGGCGACCGCCGCGGCGCTGGATATCGCGGTCTATGCAGAAGACGTGCCTGACCTCGCCACGCAGAACGTCCTGGCGGGCATCGGCGTCCATGCCATGCGCGGGCCTGTCGTAAACTGCGCCCATACGCACGACCTCGCACCTGATCATCCCTGGATTTCCAGTTGACGGAAGGCATGCTGCTTCGCATCTGTTGGCTTTTTCGCATCCGCTGGCCTTTGCGCCCGCGCCGTTCCGGTAGCCTCCCCGAGGTTCGGCAAGCCATGCTGCCCCCTCTGGGGCTGCTGCTGTGCGCCCTCCTCGGCCCCGGCGCGGCCCAGGCCCATGGCCTGGGTGTTTCACACGAAGACCTGCATCTGGGCCTGACGGCCGGTGTCGCCACGGCCTGCGGCGTCGCCTGTGCCGTGGCGTGGGCGGCCACCCGCAACGCGATTTATGGCGCGGGACTGGCATTCATGCTGCTCGAGGGCGTGTTCCGCTCCATGCCCACGCTGTTGCCGCCGACAGCGCTGCAAGCCGGATCCTATGCGGCCTTGCTCGCGCTCACCGCCCCCCTTCTTGCGGCAGCGTCCGCCACCAAGCTGGCGACGGCCTGCCGCTGGACCAGCGCGGCGTTGACGATAGTCGCGATACTGGCGCTGATCATCGCCTACGACCCGGGCAACGGCATCGCGTCGGCCGCGATCGCGGGCGCCTGCGCCATCGCCAGCCTGCCGCTGGCCATCTGGTTCCTGGTCCGTGCCGCGAGCAAGACACCCGGGCGCGCGGCCGCGCTAGCGTTGGCTGGCGCCTACGGCGTCTCTGCATGGCTGCTGGGGCATGACGCCTGGTTGCCCCAGGAGGCACCAGGAACGATCGCCGTGCTGGCGCGACTACTGCTGGTGTCAAGCGCTTTGCTCCTGCTGGCGATCGATCACCGCTGCCGTCCGCAGCATGAATCGAAACGCGCGGGCCACGAGCACAGTGATGCGGAACATCTGGCCCAAGGTGAACTGAGGCTGGCAGAACTGGCGGGCGCGCTCGATACGCAACGTCAGATGAATGCGCTGATCTCGCACGAATTGCGCGCGCCGCTTGCCACCGTCAGTGCGGCGGCCCAGTCCCTGGACATGATACTTGCCGAAAGCGGCGAGGCCGTGGACAACCGCCTGGCGCGCATTCATCGCTCGGTCACCCGCATGACCGAACTCATGGATCAACTGCTGAATCAGGACAGGCTGGGCGAGCAAGCATGGACGCCTCGCGGGGAACAAACGGACATGGCGGATCTGGTACGCGATGTCGTCACCGCGATGCAACCCGATACGGCGCATGCGTTGATGTTGCAGGCCGGCGCCTCCCTGCCGGTCTACTGCGACCGCCCCCTGACCAGCGTGGTGGTGCGCAACCTGATCCACAATGCCATCAAGTACTCGCCGGCAAATGAGCCTGTCCGCATCGAAACCGGCGAAACCCGGGTGGGGGCCATTCCCATGGCTTGGGTGGCCGTCACTGACCGCGGTCCGGGCATAGGCGTGGAGGAGCAGGCCAAGATCTTCGAGCCGCACTTCCGGCGCTCGGCGCACCGGGAG
Source organism: Achromobacter sp. SD115 (assembly GCF_017355315.1). NCBI lineage: Bacteria > Pseudomonadati > Pseudomonadota > Betaproteobacteria > Burkholderiales > Alcaligenaceae > Achromobacter > Achromobacter sp. SD115. Next base: position 18,118 of record NZ_JADIJM010000020.1, read on the forward strand.
ACGCAAGGCATGGGCATCGGCCTCTATCTGGCCCGGCGCATCTGCCAGAACCAGGGCGGCTCATTGACCATGGAAAGCGAGGTAGGCGTAGGCACGCGCTTCGTCGTCACCCTGCCGTCCAGCGCGCCGGCGGCTTGACCGCCGCTGGCGCCTTCAGGCCGCGAACACGTAACCCTGGCCGCGCACCGACAGCACGGGCAGCTTCAGGCCCGCGCTTTGCGCCTTGGCGCGCAAACGGCTGACCAGCACGTCGATGCGGCGCAGTTCAAAGCCGCCCGGGCTGTCCGGCAGGAACAATTCCGCCAGGACCTGGCGGCTGACGGCGCTGCCGGCGGCGTCCATCAGAGCAACCAGGAAGGTCCGTTCCTGCGCGCTGAGGTGCAGCGAAGCGCCATCGGGCGCAACCAGGATCCAGCCGCCGTCCTGCAGGGACCATGAGGTATCCGCGGTGGCGCGCGTTTCCGCATCCACGGGACGCGGCGCCTTGGCCAGACGCATCCGGCGAGCCAGGCTGCGGATGACCGAACTGAGTTCCAGCAGATCCACCGGCTTGGTCATATAGACATCGGCGCCGCCTTCCAGGCCCCGCACCCGGTCTTCCAGCGCGCTGCGGCCAGTCAGCATGACGATACCGACCGGACTGAGGGCGCGCAGGCGGGTCGCCACGGAGAACCCGTCTTCTCCTGGCAAATGGGCATCAAGAATGACGATATCGCAGGGCTGCTCCTGCAACCGGCGATAAAACGCCGCGGCATTATCACAGGCAAATGCCACCCGGAAACCATAGCCACCCAAGCCTAACGCCAACTCCTCCCGGAAGTCCGCGTCATCCTCAAGCAGACCGATACACAGCAAACCATCTGCGCCAGCCATATTTAGAGTGCTTTATTTTGAAGATTATCGACAAATGCCCCGCAGACGCAGAGTCCCGGGTATTCCGTTGGCGACAATCTTACGTCTTTTACAATGGAAACGAATGATTGCAGTGAAAAAAACTGCGATATTCCTTGTCCAAATAGTTATTTTCCCGTAAATCCCGGGAAAATCGCTTGCACCCTACTCTGGTTTGTACGGCTGGCGGCCATTATCACGAGGAACAACTGACCTCCAGGCTACCTGCCCAATCCGGCGGCAATGCCGCATACCGCTCATGCCCGGGCTGGGCTTGGTACGGGTTACGCAACAGCTTCATCAGGGTGTCGATCTCGCCGGCATCGCCCGTTTTCGCTGCCCGGATGGCCTCCTCCGCCAAGTGATTGCGCAGTACGTAAAGCGGATTCACGCGATTCATGCCCGCAGTTACATCCTGCACCTGCCGTCCATCCTGCGCATGCCGCTCCACCAGACGGTCCAGCCAGGCTCCTGCCGCCGGCCGGTCGATGAACAGGTCTTCGAACGCAGCGCGCTGGCCAGACAGGGCATCGGCCAAGCGCCGCCAGGTCAATGTGAAATCAGCCTGATTGGCATCCATCAGCTTGAGCAGGTCGTCCAGCAGCGCTTCGTCGGCCGGCCGCCATGCGGCCAGGCCCAGCTTGGCGCCCATGCGGTCATGGAAGGCGCGCGTGAAGACCGCCTCGAATTCGTCCAGGACCGCCCGCAAACCCTCCACGTCCTGCACCAGCGCGTGCAGGCTGCCGCCCAGGCGGTAAAGATTCCACAACGCCACGGACGGCTGGCGGTTCCAGGAATAACGCCCTTCCGAGTCCGAGTGATTGCAAATATGGCCCAGGCGGAAACCGTCCATGAAACCATAAGGACCGTAGTCCAGCGTCAGCCCCAGTATGGACATGTTGTCAGTATTCATCACGCCGTGACAAAAGCCCACCGCCTGCCAATCCGCCATCAGCAGCGCCGTGCGCCGTGTAACGGCGCGCAGGAGATTCACATAAGGCGCCACGTCGCTCGAGGCTTCGCCGGCGCCGGTCTCGCGGCATTCCGGGTAATAGCGGTCTATGACGTAGTCCGCCAGCGTCTTCAGCATATCGGGTTGGCGGCGCGACGACCAATGCTCGAAAGAACCGAAACGCACGAAACTGGGGGACATGCGCGTCACGATGGCAGCCGTCTCCACGGTTTCCCGCATGACGGGGTCATCGGAAACCACCAGCGCCAGCGCGCGCGTCGTAGGCACGCCCAGGCCATGCATGGCCTCGCTGGCCAAGTATTCACGCACCGATGAGCGCAACACCGCGCGGCCGTCGCCCATGCGCGAATACGGTGTCATTCCAGCCCCCTTGAGCTGCAGTTCCCAGTTGCCCTGCGGCCCCTCGACCTCGCCCAACAGATGGGCGCGCCCATCGCCCAACTGGCCAGCCCAGACGCCGAACTGATGGCCGCTGTAAACCGCGGCCAGCGTGTCGCCGCCCGGCAGCGGCTGGGCGCCGGAAAACACGTTCAGGAATTCGGGCGTGGACAGGGCGGAGGGGTCCAGGCCGATCAGCTCCGCAGCCCGCGCATTACCGTGCAACAGGCGCGGCTTGTTCAAGGCCTGGGGTGCAAGCCGGGTATAGAACGCTGCGGGTAAAGCAGCAAAGGAATTGACGACGCGCAGGTCGGACAGCGTATGGGCGCTCATGCGCGTTGCCTCCTGGCGGCCCGCTTGGCGGGTCGCACGTAGAAAATGGCGCTAAGGAAGAAAATAGTCGACAGCAGGATCTCGCCCCAGGCCATCAACACGGACAGCGGGGCCGGATCCGACATGGCCCGCACCGCGCCCTCCATCAGATAGAGCAGCGACAACATGGACGCCCACTGGTAGGTATAGAGATTGCCGCGCAGGATGCCGCGCAGCGGAAACGCCAGCGGCAAGGCCTTGAGCAGCATCCAGGAACCGCCGGGTCGCACCGGCGCCACCACGGTTTCCCAGGTGACGCAAAGCACAATCAGGGCGAACAGCGAAACCGAGGCCAGCAGGCGCAAACGGGGATTGAGTTCGGGGTTCATGCTGCTATTATCGCCTGATGAATCGCCCCGCCGAGCCTGCCGCCACAACGCCGGCGGCCACCGAGCACTCGACCCCGCGCTCTTCATGGATCGCGCGGGCCGGACGCGTCGTGCGCTTCAGCGCCGAACGCGCCGGCGAAGAGAAACTGCTGCAAGTGGCGTCCAGTCTCACCTTCACGACCGTCCTGGCCATCGTGCCGATGCTGGCCGTGGTCCTGTCGCTATTCACCGCCTTTCCGGTATTCCAGGAATTCCGCGTCGCGCTCGAGGATTTCCTGACCAACAGCCTGATGCCCCCGTCCGTGTCGGACAACATCATGGATTACCTGAACCAGTTCGCGCGCCAGGCTTCGCGCTTGACCGCCATCGGCGGCGTGTTCCTCCTGATCACCTCGCTGTTGCTGATCATGACGATCGACAAGGCGTTCAACGACATCTGGCATGTGACGCGCCAGCGCCCCCTGCGGCAGCGCGCGCTGGTGTATTGGGCCATCATCACGCTAGGGCCGGTGGTGGCCGGCGCCAGCCTTTGGGCGACCTCGTTCGTGGCGCGCGAATCGCTGGGCCTGGTCCGGGACGTGCCTGAAGCCCTCAGCGTCGCGGTGTCGTTCATCCCGCTGATATTGACCGCTCTCGGTTTCGCCACGCTGTTCGTCATGGTCCCGAACCGCGAGGTCCTCTGGCGCGACGCCCTGGTCGGCGGCTGCGTGACCGCGGTCGTGCTGGAAATCATGAAGTCGGCGTTCGCCTACTACCTGACGCGCTTCCCCACCTACACCGTCATCTACGGCGCATTCGCCACCCTGCCGATCTTCCTGCTCTGGATCTATCTGTCGTGGCTGGCCGTGCTGCTGGGGGCCATCCTGGCGTCCAGCGCGCCCCTTATCCGCCTGGGTCGCTGGGAAATCAACCGCTATCCCGGCGCGCCCTTCGTGGACGCCGTGGATGCGCTGCGCGCGCTGCGCCAGGCGCAGGCGGCCAATCCGCCGGGACTACCCGCCAATCTGCTGGCCGCGCAATTGAGGCTGCACCAGGACGAACTGAACGAAGTGCTGGAAACATTGGCTGAAATGGGGCTGGCGACGCGCAGCCCTGAAGGTCTTTGGGTGCTGACCTGCGATGCCCGCAACACCTCGATGGCGCCCGTGGTGGACCATTTTCTGCTGGATCGCAGCCAGCCCAGGGTCCGCAATGACCCGGAAATACTGCGCGTCGCCTCGGCCGTGATTTCGCAGCAAAATACGCCCACGCTGGAAGAAGTCTGCGGAGAAGCGCAAAATACCGAAAATGGAATCGCTCCGGTGCTGCAGCTGGAAGCGAAAAAGAACTAGCAAATAGGATCAGGGCGCAGTCCGCCCAGGAGGAACCGATGTTGAAGGTCAGCGAGATTTTGCGCGTCAAGGGCGATACGCTCTATACGGCGTCGCCCGACATGCCTGTGTCCCAGGCCGTGCAAACAATGAGCGAGCAGGACATAGGCTCGCTGGTGATCATGGAATTCGGGACGCTGACCGGCATGCTCACGTTCCGCGAGATCATCCGCCACATGCATGCGCATGGCGGCGCCGGCGACACCACCATCCGCTCCATCATGGACGACGCGCCGGTCAGCGTGTCGCCCAACACCAGCGCCGACGAAGTACAGCGCCTGATGCTCGAAAAGCACGCGCGCTATATCCCGGTCATGGACGGCCCCACCTTGATGGGCGTCATTTCGTTCTACGACATGGCCCAAGCCATCGTGGCGGCCCAGCAGTTCGAAAACAACATGCTGAAGGCCTATATCCGCGACTGGCCGACGGAAAACGCCGAACCGGCCAAGTCCTGAGCCCCCGGCCAGCCGCAGCTGGCCTGCCATCACACTCCAGCCGGCGCCGCTTCGATCGCGGCGCCGCGCATATCAGGCGCATGCCGCTGGCTGCGCCAGGCATCGTAAATCAGTTCAGGATTGTTCGCGGCCAGCAAGGCCGGATCGGACAGCATGCGGCGCCAACGGCGCGCGCCGGACTGGCCGTTCACCAGCCCCAACATCGGCCGCGTCATCACCCGCAGCGGCACGCCCACGGCGACTTGCCGCGCCGCGTACTCCATCATGGCGTCGACCACCTGCGCGTCGCTCGGCAGGCGCAGCGACGGCCATAGCTGCAAGGACACCTCGGACAGCACCCGCGGCGTATGCCAGGCGGCCCGTCCCAGCATGACGCCGTCAAAATCGCCCGCCGCGCGCGTGGACTGATCGGCGTCAGCCAGGCCGCCATTGAGCACGAACGTGCAATCCGGGAAGTCGCGCTTCAATTGCCGCACCACCTCGTAGCGCAGGGGCGGAATCTCGCGGTTGTCCTTGGGAGTAAGCCCCTTGAGCACCGCGTTGCGGGCATGGGCGATGAACACCCGGCAACCTGTGTCATAGACCTTGCCGACGAAATCGCGCACAAATTCATAGGACTCGTCATAGTCCAGCCCAAGCCGGTGCTTGACGGTGACCGGAATATCCACGGCGTCCTGCATGGCCTTCATGCAATCGGCCACCAGCGCAGGCTCGGCCATCAGACAGGCGCCAAACGCCCCCTTCTGCACCCGCTCCGAAGGACAGCCGCAATTCAGGTTGATCTCGTCGTAACCCCACTTTTTGCCTAGCCGGGCCGAATGCGCCAGCGCGTCGGGCTCGCTGCCGCCCAGTTGCAGGGCCACGGGATGCTCGGCCTCGTCAAAATCCAGGTGACGTTCGACATTGCCGTGCAGCAGCGCACCGGTGGTGATCATTTCCGTGTACAAGCGGGCGCGCGGCGCCAGCAGCCGATGGAAAAAGCGGCAATGGCGGTCGGTCACATCTATCATCGGGGCGACGCACAGCCGCCAGTCGGGGGAGTCCAAGAATCACTCTACAAAACAAGGGGATGCGGTATTTTACGGTGCTTGGCGGCTTTGTGTCCGGCCGACGGCTCCGACCGCTCAACCGGATGGCGGACAGCCCCGCCCGCCATGTGGTCTAAAATTGCGCCGCCGCAGCCGAAACAGGCGTGCCGCGCGTCCGCTAACCCCTAGATTCCGCACATCAATGGCCGTATTCACCCCTGTCTCCGAAGACGACGCTCGCGCCCTCCTGGCGCATTTCGATCTGGGCGAGTTTGTCTCGCTTCGGGGGATTACGGCGGGTATCGAGAATACCAACTACTTCCTGTACACGACCCGCGGCGAGTACGTGCTGACGCTGTTCGAGGTGCTCACGCAGGCCCAGTTGCCGTTCTACATCGAACTGATGTACCACCTGGCCGAGCGCGGCATTCCCGTGCCCCGCCCCCAGACCCTGGGCGACGGCACCCGCCTGACGACGCTGCACGGCAAGCCCTGCGCCATCGTTTCGCGCCTGCCTGGCGGCTACGAGCCCGCGCCCGGCGCGGCGCATTGCGCCCTGGCCGGCGCCACGCTGGCGCGCGCCCACCTGGCGGCGCGCGACTTCCCGCTGCACCAGCCCAATCTGCGCGGGCTGTCCTGGTGGCTGGAAACGGCGCCCAAGGTCATGCCCTTCCTGGAACCGGCGCAAGCCCAGCTTCTGTCATCGGAGTTGGCCGACCAGCAGGCGGCCGCTGCGACGCCGGCGTGGCAGGCATTGCAGACCGGCCCGGCTCACTGCGACCTGTTCCGAGACAACGTCCTGTTTGCCGGCACCTTCGAGGATCCGCTCATGGGCGGCATCATCGATTTCTACTTCGCTGGCTGCGATACCTGGCTGTTCGACGTGGCGGTAAGCGTCAACGACTGGTGCATCGAGCGCGACACGGGCGAATTCGTGCCCGAACTGGTCGAATCCTGGCTGGCGGCGTATGCGGCTGTACGCCCGTTCACCGAAGCGGAACGCGAAGTCTGGCCGCTGATGCTACGCGCCGCCGCGCTGCGCTTCTGGATATCGCGCCTGTACGACTTTTTCCTGCCGCGGCCGGCTCAGACCCTCAAACCGCACGATCCCCGGCATTTCGAAAGAGTGTTGCAAGCACGCCACCGCCCCGGCCTGCCAATATTGCCGTAACTGTTGCTCCCCCCATAATGGGGATAGCGCGTCCCTTTTTGAGAGATCACCCCCTTTAAAGAGCCATGCAAGCAGCATTCCTACCCGCAACATCCGGCTGGCAATGGGTCCGTGACGGCTTCCGTCTGTTCCGCAAGCAACCACTGGCCATGTTCACCTGGGCCATGGCCATCAGCCTCCTGGTCATCTTCGCCACCGCGACGCCGCCGGTCGGCCCCATCTTGGTGGTGGCGCTCATGCCCATCATCACGCTGATGACGCTATCGGCGTGCAAGCATGTCGAAGCCGATCGCGTCATGCTGCCCTCGATGTGGGCCAAGCCGCTCAAGCAGCCCGGCGTGTTCAGGAAACTGTTCCTGATGGGGCTGCTGTACGCAGCGCTCTGCATTGTTTGCGGCCTGATCATTTTCCTGCCGTTCACCGACGCAATGGTCGAGGGCATGCGCATCGCATCCGTGGAAAAATCCATGGAGCCCATCCTGTCCGCCATGGCGGTTCCGCTGAGCTTGTTCGCGATCACGTACGTCGTAATCGCGGCGCTGTTCTGGCACGCGCCCGTCTTGGTCGCCTGGCATGGGCTGCGGCTGGTCCAGGCGCTGTTTTTCTCCGGCATCGCCTGCTGGCGCAACAAGCTGCCGTTCCTGGTCTACGGCGCCACCTGGATCCTGGTATTTCTTTTCATCGACCTCTGCGCCGGCCTCCTGGTCGCCATTGGCCTGTCGCCGCAGCTTGCCGGGACGCTGCAGATTCCCTTCAATATCGCCGCGGGTGGCGTGCTGTACTGCAGCTTCTATCCTGCCTATACCTCCGTGTTCGGCATCGAGAATGCCGGCGCGCATCTCGACGACGGCAACGGCGCCCAGGCATGAGGCCACGCGGCAGGGCGCCAGCGCCCTGCGCACCGCGAGCACCCTTCCCCGCCGCGATATGAATGCCACGTCGATGGCGTAACGCATGCCAAAGGTATGCACCGCGGCACAAGGCATCAACAAGATGCCGGACCGCGGCCCTGGCGGCTTGCGTCCCAGCAAGCCGCGGGCGCGGCCACACCAGTTGGCTACCTTGAGCAACCTGAGCCCGCCACGCTGCCCCGATGGCTGGTCATTGCTCATTGCACGCTCTGCAGCAATTGCACCATGACCGGGAAGGCCAGCACGATGAAGGTGCAGGGAAAGATGCAGCCGATCAAGGGCAACAGCATCTTCACGGGCGCCTGCATCGCCAGTTGTTCCGCCCGCACGTGACGATCGCTGCGGCTTTGCGCCGCCTGCGCGCGCAGCACCGGCCCCAGGCTTATCCCCAGCGCCTCGGCCTGCGCCAAGGCGGCGGCCCAATTGCGCGCAAGCGGACTATTGCTACGTTCCGCCAGGGCCTTGATCGCCACAGTCCGGGAAACGCCGGCGCGCATCTCCGCCAGCGCGTCGGCCAATGCGTCACGCAATATGCCGGCCGGGCCGCTCTGCGCGGCCATCTGCAATGCCCCGTGCACGCTCAGCCCCGCCTCCACGCATAAGGTCATCATGTCGAACACGAAAGGCAGGTCGCGTTCGATGCTGCGCCGCCGCTTGACGCTCAGACTCCGCAACCAGAGGCCCGGCACGGCGCCGGCCCCCAGGGCAAGCGCTACCGCCCAAGGGATCCACCCCCAGGACTGAGCCTGCAGCAGAACAAGCGCTACCGTCGTCGCCAACCCACCGGCGGCCATTGCCGCGCTCCAGCTCAGCGCCGCCACGTGCGCGTAACTGATGCTGGCGGGCAACGCAGCCCGCTCGATCGCCCGCGTCAGCCGGATGCGCCAACGCCAGGTACACAAAGGCCCAGCCAAGGGCGCCACCGCCGCAATCCAGGGCCAGGCCGCTCGCCACCACCACGGCAGGGCGGACGAGGCGCCCTGGCTGTCCAGCAACAATGGCTTCAAGACCACCCAGGCCAGCCACCCCGCAGCCAACGCGGCAGTCAGCAGACTCAAGTACAGCCACATCACAGCCTCCTCCGTCAGATATCGATCCGGACAATGCGCCGGATCAGCAGCATGCCCGCGGTCTCCAGCACCGCCACGATGGCCAGCACGCCCCACCCCACGGGCGTATGCCACAGCAATCCCATGATTTCCGGCTCCAGGCGGTCCAGCACGGCAAGCAACAGCAGAGGCAACGCCCCTACGATCCAGGCCTGCAAGCGCCCCTGCGAAGTCAGCGCCAGCAGCTTCGCCTGCAATTGCAACCGGGCGCGCAGGGTCTGCGCGATGCTCTCCAACGCCTCCGCCAGATTGCCGCCCGTCTGCGCCGCGATGCGCATGGCCGCGACCACGAGAGCGGTCGAATCGGCCGGCATGCGGTCGCTCAGGTGTTCAAGCGCGGCGTCCCAAGGCACTCCCATGCGCTGCTCGCGCAGCATCAAGCCGAACTCCTGGGCCAGGGGCGCACCGCTTTGCTCGACGACGTGGCGCAGGCCGGTCGTCAATGCCACGCCCGCGCGCAAGGCGGAGGCGAGCATCAACAGCGCCATCGGCAGTTGCTGTTCGAACCGCCGGGCACGCTGGCGCCGCAGCGCATTCACCAGCGTCCCGGGCAAGCGCGAGGCAAGCGCCGCCGCCATGGCGGCCACCAGGCCGCTACCCGTCCCGGCAAAGGCCAGCGCTGCCGCAACCGTGGCGCAAGCCACCGCCCCGGCCCACAATTGGGCCGGGTCTATGAACAGGAACACCTCGCTCAGGCGCAAGCCCGCCTCCTGGGTGTAGACCTCTCGGTAGCGGCGCAGCGCCGGCGCAAACCAGCCCTGGGCGCGCCACGCCAGCAGCAGCACGGAGATCATGGCGGCCCCCGCCGCTAGCCAGATCATGGCGTTCCTTGCGAAAAAACCGCAGTCCCCGGCGCCGCCTTCTCGGTGTCGGAGAACCAGGCAGGGTCGAAGGCTTCGTCGGGCTGTGTCCAATCGCGCGCGAAGCCGGGCAAGGCGCCGCAACCGGCGAAACCCCGGACGCGGTCGTACCGGAACAAATCCTGGAGCTGGATACGTCCACTTTCGATGCCGGCGATCTCTGCGATCGACGTCACGACGCGCCGCCCGTCAGCCAGCCTGGCCTGCTGCACCACGATGTCGACGCTGGCGGCGATATGTTCGCGCACGGCCGCCAGGGGAAGGTCGAGGCCGGCCATCAGGATCATCGATTCCAGGCGCCCCAGCGCATCGCGAGGGGAGTTGGCATGCAGCGTCGTCAGGGATCCCTCATGGCCGGTATTCATGGCGGTCAACATGTCGAATGCCTCCGGCCCGCGGCACTCGCCCACCACGATCCGGTCTGGCCTCATGCGCAACGCGTTGCGCACGAGTTCGCGGATGTCGATGCGTCCGCGCCCCTCCTGGTTGGCAGGACGCGCCTCCAGCGCCACCAGATGATCGTGGTTCAGGCGCAGCTCCGCCGCGTCTTCGATGGTGACCACGCGTTCGCCATCGGGAATCTCGTTGGACAGGATATTGAGCAAGGTCGTCTTGCCAGCCCCCGTGCCTCCGGATACCACCAGATTCCTGCGCAATCTCACGCAGAGCGCAAGGAATTGCGCCATGGCGCCGCTCAACGAACCCGCCGCGATCAGATCGGACATGCCGGGGCGCCGCTGCGGGAACTTGCGTATGGTCAGGCTCGCGCCTCTCATGGCCACCGGCGGAATGATGGCATGCACCCGGGATCCGTCCGCCAGCCGGGCATCCACCATAGGGGAGCTTTCGTCGATGCGCCGCCCCAGGGGCGTAACGATGCGCTCGATGACCCAACGTAACGATTGCTCGCTGGTGAAGGCCGCCTGGTGGCGCGACAGGCGTCCGCCGCGTTCGACGTAGATCTCGTCATGGCGGTTGACCATGATCTCAGTGATGTCGGCGGCGGCGAGCAAGGGCTCCAGAGGCCCCAGGCCGACCGCTTCGTCCAGCACCTCGCGGCACAAGGCCGCGCGGTCCACCGCTGGCGGCAAATCCGCGTCCGTGGCAACAATGTGCGTCAGCAGCCGCTCGGCCTCGGCGCGCAGCATGCCGTCGCTCATGCCCGCCACGTCACGGCGGCGCAGGTCCAGCGCCGCCAGCAACGCCCCATGCAGGCGCCGGCGCTCCTGCAACTGATGCAGCGGAGCGCGAACCGGCAACGGCGTTGCCGGCGCCGCCAGCACCGGCAGATCCTGCGCTGCAGCCAAGTCGCGCGCAGCGCTGTCAGACACGCGTCCGCCCGATACTCCGGTGTGTTCAGAGGCGACCGCCAGCGATGCGCGCAACCGGCAAGGCCCGATCAGTATTTCGTCGTCGGGCAGTACCGGTACGTGGCGCACGATCCTTACACCGTTCACCAGGGTGCCCCCCAGCGTGCCCAGGTCTTCGAGAACGATACCGGCCTCTTCGCGCAACAGGCGGGCGTGCTGGCGTCCCACCCGCCAGTTCACGATGCGCAAGCCGCAGTGCGCGCCGCGTCCGATCAGCACGGGGGCGGCCACCGTCGACCGGTGCACCGTAGCGTCCTCGAACATCATTTCTATGTCGATCATGGCCTTGTTTCCGATGAAGATGTCGGGACATCGTCAGGGTGCTGCCCCCATTGCGAACCTGCGCCCGCGTAGGCATCCCACCCTGCCGGGGCAGGAACAACGGTTCCCAGGCGGGGCGCCACGGGAAAAGCCGCTTCGAGCAAGCCACGTCCACGCCGCACACGGTCCGCCATGGCGGGTTCAGCCTGCGTAATGAGTTTGGGCGTCACAAATATGGCAAGTTCGGTTTCCCGCAGCTGATAGCGCCGGGACGAGAACAAAGCGCCCAGGACCGGGACGTCCTTCAGCCATGGCAGGCCGTCGCTTGCCTCGTCCCGCTCGCGGGACAGGAAACCGCCGATGACCAGCGTATCGCCGGACCGCACGTTGAATTCGGTGGATGCGCGGCGCGTGCGCAACGCCGGTCCACCCGGCACGCTCAGCGCGTTGTCCACGGAACTCGCCTCGACCTCGATCAAGGATCGGATGACCCCGTTGCGGTCGACGCGGGGCGTGATCCTGAGCATGACGCCGTAGGGCTTGAACAGCGTGGTCGAATTGCCGCGCGTATCGGTCGACGAGTAAGGCACCTCGCCACCGGCCAGAAAAGTTGCGCTGGCGCCGCTGCGCGCCAGCAATTGAGGTTGGGCCAGCATCACGGCTTCCCCGCTTTGAGCCAACATCGCGATACGGGATGACAAGAGCGCATTGACGCCGAAGTAGCCAGCCGCCGACGAGACCGCGCCCGCCGTTTCTATGATCTCCTCGCCGGGGCGGCTCATGCGCCCCCGGGATCCCGCGTCCCAGGCCAAGCCGGCATTGATGCCGCCTTGGGACATCCCGTCCCAGCGCACGCCGAGATCCCTCAGCTTCGATGTGGGGATCTCCACGACCTGCACGTCCAGCTGCACCATGCGGTCCCAGCCCACTTGCCCGGTGAAATCCAGCACGGCGGGATAGCGGTCTGCCAGGGCCGTGATGCGCAAACGGTCGTCGTCGGAAAGGTCGTCGCCTTCGATCAGGATGCGACCGCCCACCTCGGTGCTGCGCGCGCCAGGAATGCGGGCCAGCAAAGCCTCGACTTCCGCCCGCAGGCGCGGTGCCCCGGCCGGCACGACCCTGAGTTCATAGGCCTTGGCGCGGGCGCCGTTGGCCCAGACATGCAGAGAAGACACGCCCTCGGCGCGGGCGAACACGACGACCTCGCGCCCTTCGGCCTCAATGGCGCCGATCACCTGGCCGTTGCCTATCGCCACGCGCTTGACTCCAGGGTGCGACAGGATCCGCGTTTCTCCTACTTGGAGTTCGATCTCCTCGTCCGCTGGCCACGCTGCAGGGCTGACGAGACATAGCGCCCAGGCAAATATGCTGGCGACGGCCCGCCTCATGGCCGCCCCCTTTTCAGTCGAGGCGAGACGGCCGCCTCTATCTCCATTGCTCCTTCACCCGCTGTGGGCTCCAGCCGGTCGCCGTACAGAATGGCCACGCCCGGCGCCTTCCGGGGCTCCAGGTCCAATCCGATCAGCGAAGCAAGGTCGCCTTGCACTGCGCCGCTGACCACGGCAGCATCGTCGCGATGGCGCAGCATCGCTGTCAGCACCCCGCTCTGCCGGGCCGCCACGAATCGCATCGCCTCATCGGGCGTCGCCGCCAAGGTGATATTGCCACCCTTGTTTTCACCATCGGCCTCGCCCCCGACCATCAGCACGCGCATGCCTTGCAAGAGAGGCACGGTCAGTTCCTGCTGGCGATGCGCAAAGCTCACATAGATGTCGATGGCATCGCCCACGCGCAACACTTCCGCCAGACCTCCCAGGTCGGTGGCCGCCACCGTCAACGCGCGTTGCCCGCTACGCAGGCGGGACGCCAAGGCCGGAACCGGCGCGGTGAACGTCAAATGCCCCCGGAGCAAGGGTTCACCATTGGCGACATCGGCCAGCAAGGTGGCGCCAAGCAGGCCAGAAAGATCCAGGGGATCGATGCTGGCCCGCGAAGCCCATGGCTCCGGGATCTCGCGCACGGCGACATGCAATTCTTCGAGTTGCGTGCCTGCAGGCAGGTCATATGCCGCGACCAGCCGGCTGACCATCGGCGTGCGCGCTTCGGCCTCCAGCGCCTGGACCCGCTGCTGCACGTGTTCCCGCACCGCCCACGCAGACACCAGGCCCGCGATCAGCGCGATCGCGTACACGCCCGTTCTGCGCAGGCGCACCAGGACAGGGGTGATCCAGTTCCTCATGGCGTTCTTCCGCTGACCAGAAGCCCGCTGCCGCCTTCCAGCGGCACCAGCGACAGCCTCATGCGCGCGCCCCGGCGAACCCACCAATGCGCCGATTCCCCAGACGCCGGCATGCGACGCCAGCCGTTCTGGACCAGACGCTCCTCCAGCAGCGGCGCCAACTGCCTCGGCAACATGGCGTATTGCCAGATTTTCTCGGAGACCCGTACACCGTCCTCCATCACCGCCAGATCCAACCTCAAACGGGCGCCGCCCGGGAGCCAGACAGGCAAGGGACTGTCTGGCGCAACCAGCAGGCTGACCGCGGAAACGCTTCCGGCCGTCCGACGCGCGCCCAGACCTTCCATCTGGACCACCCATCGTTCCTGCCCCACCTGCCCCGACAGAATGGCCTGTCCGGGCAACACGTTGAGGTCGGTCAGAGCGGGCTGCTGCGCAGACAGGTGGCGGATCAATTCAGGCGTGCTGAGCGGCGTGTCGAATATGAGCACGCGCGCCGGGATTCCATGCAGCCAGATACTTTCCGCCAGCAGCCCGCGCCGCGAGCCTGCGGGAAAACGCAATGCTTCCAGCGCGGCGACGCCGGACCTGCTCCTGGCCTCCGTGGAGTCAGGCGCGAGATCCTGTGCGGCAGCAATGCTGCGCCACCCCACTGCAGCGACAGCCAATGCGCCAGCCAGCAACAGGCGCAGTGTCCGTGCCACCGCCAAGGTCCGCCAACCACGCCCCCACGGCACAGCCAAACCCGCAGAAGACGACAAAAGACATGGTCTGGTCATTTGCCCATCCCCTTGCGGCCGGCCAGCCGCTCCGCAGGCACCACATCCGCCCATTCGGACAGCCAGTCGAGCGACAGGCCGGGCCTGCGCCATGGCCCGTCCAGGCGATCGACGACAGGCTTCAAACGCCGGGCCTCAGCCAGAGAAGCGCTTTCGGTCTTGCGCCAGGACGTTGGCGCACGGCCGATGCGGCGCTGCGCGTCGGTGTCGCCGTGCGCATACCCGGCGCCGCTTGCCACGTGCGTGCGGCGGGCGATGCGCAACCAGGCCGCACTGTCCCGGTCACGGCGCGCAGTGCTTGCCGTCGCGGACATCAGTTTCAATTCCGCGCCGAACCATTCGTCCTGCAAGGCGGTGACCTGCGCTGGTGCGATACCGGGCAGCGCGCTGGCATTCCGCGACAGCACTGTGCCGCTTGGGGCGTGCTGATTCTGCGAGGGTTGCCCCAAGGCGCCTGCCATCGCGGCCTTGCGGCTGGCCTGCGCGACTTCCTGTGCCGTGAACTGCAATCCGCCTATCCAGGACGCCGCCCAAAGCAGCAGGGCCAGCAGCGGCAGCATCAGCAACGCTTCGATCAGGGCCTGCCCTTGCTGCCGCGCGCGAATCCGATTCATGGCGTCCCCCTTGCCCGCGCGGCCTCGCCCGCGGTAACGGCCGACAGGCGCGCTTGCCAGTAGGGACGGAAAAGCGTGGCAAGTTCGTCGCGGCCGTCGGCGCGTGGTTCCGGCCGGGCAAAGTAGGTCTCTGCCGCTGAGGTCACGGTAACGGTGTCCTCCGGACCGAGGGCGGCATAGCGGAACTTTCCCACGGGCGCCCGGACCGCGCTTTGCGCGTCCGTGGTTTTCAAGGATGTACCGGCAAGCCGGACGGCCACCGCGAAGCGCAGGGGATCGCCGCTGCGCGACAAAGCGACTTCGCGATAGGCTGGCAGGCCCCGGCCCGGCCAGCGCTGGGCGGCAGCCATGGCGTATGAGTTGGCCATGGGATTGCTTATGTCATTGAGCAGATCCCACTTTGTTGACAGTTCCACCCAGCGCCAGAAATCCTGGTCGGAAAAATCGAGCGGGGGCTCGTCCACGTATTCCAGGCCTTCGGGCGATTTGATCTTCTGCCCCTGCGCCGTGCCCCAGCCCATGGCGTATTCGCGGAAGTAGCAGCCCCTCCAGCGGTTGAAGCGCAGTGCATGGTAGGACTGGGTGTCCAGCGCCCCCCAACGCCCGTCCGGTCCCAACCAGGTGGAACCCCGGCGCCGCAACTCGTGACGATGCAGCGGACACAAGGGTTGAACCATCCACGGATTGCGCCGCGTGGCGCTACGACGGTCGAGAAAACCATAGCGTTCCACCGCCTGCTCGACGGCGGGCCGCAGACCTGCGTCGCGCATGGCCAGGCGGCGCCCCAGGTAGCCAGGCCACCCGTCCGTCAGCAGCCGCAGGCTGGCGCCCCGGGTATGCGCGCCATCTGCGCGGAGCGTCGGAACGTCCTCCGAAAGATTGGCGGCCAGGACCTTGTTCATGATGCGGTCGCGTGAAGCCGCCAGATCGGCGACAGCGGATGCCGCCGCCGCTTCCAGGACCTGGTGGACGATCCGGTCATGCTCGCCGAACGCCGCTGCCAGCCGCTGTTCCGCATCAGGCACGGCTTGCGCGGCTTGATAAGCCATACCCACGTCCGGCCCAAACAGCATGGTGATCAGACCTGCGGGCGGATTGCGGCGATTGCGCTGAGACTGCAGGGTGCGGGCGTATTGCGCCGACGCACCTAGCGTGACCAGATGCGCCATGGCGACCTGATGCGCGATCTGCGTCCGGTTGATATAGGCAAGGGCATTGAGCGCGCGCGCTTGCTCCAGCGCCCCGCTGTACGCCGCCGCGTCCGCGGCGTGCGTCAGCCGCTGGCGTGCTCCCACGGTCTGTCCCAAGTTGTACAGGACGACCAGGGAGATGCCCCCCACCGCCACCATCAGCAGGCCCAGGACCAGCGCCTGGCCACGCTGGTGGGTAAGCGATGCGCAAGAACGTGTAGTCACTTCGCGTCCGCGGCATTGCCGGTGAAGGACTTCAGCGACCGGGCCTTGGTCTGCGCCGCCGCTTTCTGCGCCGCCTGTTGCGCCGCACGGCTCTGCGCGCCGCCGTCCTCGCCGGCAAGTTCGCGCGCCATGGCGGCGGTCTGCGATCGCACCACCTGGCCGAAGTACTGATACACCGCAATGGCCGCCACCGCGACCAAGGCCACGACCACGATGTATTCCGTCATGCCCTGCCCCAACTGACGCTTCCGCAACCCTGACATGTCCGCTCTCCGGCACGGTGAAAACAGGCTTCAGTGTCGGCGTCTGCCCCCTGGCTTCACAATTCGCGGATACCGAGGCGGATCAAGTTGTCGCGGCCCCATTGACAGCTGACCGACTTCAGCGCCCAGCGCAGGCCAGTCGCCACGCGGGGGGGCAGCCATCTTGTAACCCTTTAATATTCAAGGGTTTTCCCTATTGTCCAGCCTAAGGCTCAGCAGTAGATTTGAGTTGCCGGGCTGTCTGACACCCATCGCGTGCGAAGCCGGGCAGGAGCGCCTCAGACTCACCTTGAGCTGGGGCGCTCTTCCATTTTGCAGCGCGCAAATGCGCGTCGCCCTCAAGCATGCCGCCTGGACCGGCCCGCCCTATCCGACGCTGGCGCCCCGCAACACGCCATTGTCGATGACGACCGCGTCGCGCTCCACGACCGTTGCCCGGAAGGACCCGTCCCGCCAGACGTCCACCCTCAGGGTCTCGCCGGGATACATCGGGCCAGAAAATCGCAGCGACACGGAACGCACGGCCCCTGGCGTCTCAGGCAGCAACTGCCTGGCGACGGCGTGCGACACCATGCCGAAGGTGCACAGCCCGTGCAGTATGGGCCGCGGAAATCCCGCGGCGCGGGCGATCGTCGGATCGCTGTGCAGCGGGTTGTAGTCGCCATTGAGCCGATACACCAGCGCCTGCTCGGGCCGGGTGTGCACCCGCACGGTCCAGTCCGGCGGACTGCCGGGCATGGCGTGCGCCGGACGCGCCTGTTTGCCGGCATTCGCCATGCCGCCATCCCCCCGGAGCACATGGGTTGCGGAAGTCCGCGCGATGAGCACTCCCGTGCCGGCATCCGTCAGGGTTTTCTCGGAATACAGCAGCAGTCCCTTTTCGCCCTTGTCCACCACCTCGACGACGCGGGTCTTGCCTATCAGTTCGCCGGCGGCGGGAATGGGATGGAAGAGTTCCATCCCCTGCTCGCCGTGCAGCAGCCGCACCGTATCGGCCCCGATATCGGGCGCGTTCAGCCAGAAGCCCGGATAACCCAGAACCACGGCCATATATGGCAGCACCAGTGGATCGTGCCGCCTGCCCACATGGGCAAGATCGCAGGCATCCAGAGGGTCCTGTCCCAGGCCCACCGACAGCGCGTACAGCATGACGTCGCGCGCCACGTAGCGTTGCCTGATCTCCGGCAACTCGTAGTTCAACAGTTGCTCATGGCTTAATCGCATGACTTCCCTCCCCTTTTTCCAAAAGACGATTCCACGGCCATGGACTCGGAGTCAGATCGGATCCCAGCTCATCACGTCGGGTGAGCGTTCCAGGGGGTAGAAGTGCTTCTGCATCGCCGGAATGGCGATCTCGGCAATACGCTGCGGGGTCCAGCCTTCGCTGAAATGCACCGACCGCAAGGGACGCGGCTGGCTCATCAGCATGATTTCGTTGGCGCGCACCGCGAATATCTGGCCGCTGACCTCCTGCGCGGCATCGCTGAGCAGGTAGACGGCCATCGGCGCGATCTTGCCCGCCTCCATCTTCTTCAGCTTCTCCACCCGGTCCCGCTGTTGCGGCGTGTCGGTGGGGATGGAACTGGTCATGCGGCTCCAGGCCGACGGCGCGATGCAGTTGGAGCGCACGCCATACCGGCCCATGTCCAGCGCGATCATCTTGGACAAGGCCACGATGCCCAGTTTGGCCGCGCCGTAGTTGGCCTGGCCATAGTTGCCGATCAGCCCGGAGGTCGAGGTCATGTGCACCAGCGCCCCGCCCGCCTGTTCGCGGAAGTGCGTGGCCGCGGCCCGGCTGACGAAGAACGTGCCATCGAGATGCACCGCGATGACCGCGCGCCATTCTTCCTCGCTCATCTTGTGAAAGGAGCGGTCGCGCAGATTGCCCGCGTTGTTGACCACGCCATCGATGCGCCCGAACTGGTCCATCGCGCACTGAACGATCGCATGGGCGGACGCATGCGTCGCGACCGAATCGAAGTTGGCGACCGCCACGCCGCCCG
This sequence comes from Achromobacter sp. SD115, assembly GCF_017355315.1. Taxonomy (NCBI): domain Bacteria; kingdom Pseudomonadati; phylum Pseudomonadota; class Betaproteobacteria; order Burkholderiales; family Alcaligenaceae; genus Achromobacter; species Achromobacter sp. SD115. Next base: position 36,912 of record NZ_JADIJM010000020.1, read on the forward strand.
CGGCGCGTATCTCGGCGACCACCGCGTCGGCAGGCGCTATCGGCGCTTGCTCGGTGGACAGGCCGTCGCCATTGAGAGCGACCCCGATGTCGTTGACCACGACCTTGGCGCCCTCGGCCGCCAGTTGCAGAGCCACCTCGCGGCCTATGCCGCCTCCCGCCCCGGTCACCACCACCACCTTGCCTTGCATCATGCGTTCCATGCTGCGTCTCCTCAAAGCACGCCTGCCGGCGTCATCCGGCAGACGCGGCACTGTCGAATTCCTACTCGGTCGTCACGTTGGCGCGGCGCACCACCTCGGCCCACTTCCTGCCTTCGCTGCCGATGAAGGCGGCGAACTCCACGGGCGTATCGGGATTGGGCACCGCTCCCTGGTCCCGGATCTGCTTCTGCATATCGGGGGTCTGAATGATGGCGACTACCTGCTTGTTGATCTCCGCCACGACGTCGTCCGGCGTCCTGGCGGGAGCCCACAGGCCGAACCACGACACGACCTCGTAGCCGGGAACGCCGGCCTCCGCCACGGTGGGCACGTCGGGCAATTGATCGCTGCGCTGCGCCGAGGTCACCGCCAGCACCTTCAGCCGGCCGGCCTTGATGTGCGGCAGCGCCGAAGGCAGGTTGTCGAAAATCATCGAGATCCGGCCGCCCAGCAGGTCCGTCACCGCCGGCGTGCTGCCCTTGTAGGGCACGTGCACCATGTCGACGCCGGTCATCATCTTGAAAGTCTCGCCGGACATGTGCAGCGTGCTCCCGTGCCCGGAAGAGCCGAAGGTGAGCTTCCCCGGATGGGTCTTGCCGTAGGCGATCAGTTCCTTCACGGTGTCATACGGCGCACTCTTGGGCACCACCAGGGCATTCGGCACCATGGCGGTGCGCGTGATCGGCGCGAAGTCCTTGATGGCGTCGTAGGGCATGGACTTGTACAGGCTGGGATTGATGGCGTGCGTGCCGATCGTGCCCATTACCAGCGTATAGCCGTCCGGCGCGGCCCGTGCTACTTGCGCCGTGCCGATGTTGCCGCCCGCGCCCGGCTTGTTCTCGACCACCACCGACACGCCCCAGCGCTCGCTCAGGCGCTGGCCTATCACGCGCGCCAGGATGTCGGTCGTGCCACCCGCCGAGAACGGCACATTGATGGTCACCGGCTTGTTCGGAAAGCCCTGCGTGGTTTGCGCGCCCACCGCGCCGGCGCCCAGCAGGGCCGCCCATCCCAGCAGCGCCAGGGTCTTCAGGGGATGCTTGCGCGCAAAAGCTGCGGGCGCGTCTTTTTTGATTGTCTTGAACATTGTCTCCTCGCTTTTTTTATCCAGGTTCAGAGGCGGTCCGCCTCAATCCAGCAACGCAAGATCCTGCCCTTCCTCCACTTCATCGCCAACCGCCACCAGCACCTTGGCGATACGGCCTGCCGCCTCGCTTTCAACGGGGATTTCCATCTTCATCGACTCGACCTTGAACGCCTCGTCGCCCGTCTGAATCTGCACGCCCTCTTCCACGCAACAAGCGACCACGCGGCCCGCCACGTTGGAGACTATTTTTTTCATGCAAGCTCCTTTACCGACTCTGTTGAAATCACTTCCTGCAAACCGTCGACAGTCATTGCGCCAGCCCGGAACCGCTCCGATCCGAGCACCTGAAGAATCATGGGAATGTTGGTCTTGATGCCCTCTACCCGCATGCGGCCAAGCGCGCTGCTCAGTTCGCCGATGGCGGCGGCGCGATCGACCGAGTGCGCAATGACCTTCGCCACCATGGGGTCGTAGTGGCTGGAAACCCGGTTGCCTTGCGCATAGCCTGTCTCTATCCGCAAGCCGGGACGGCACTGCGGCAACTCGAACATCTTCAGGACGCCGGGCGAAGGCAGGAAGCGCACGGGATCCTCGGCATAGACGCGCGCCTCGATGGCATGGCCCGTCGCGACAGGCTGCCTGTCGATCACCGAGGACAGCCTTTCGCCGGCCGCCAAGCGGATCTGCGCCAGCACGATGTCCACGCCGGTCACCGCTTCCGTGATGGCGTGTTCGACCTGCAAACGCGTGTTGACTTCAAGGAACGAAAAGCCGCTGTCCGGCGTGTACAGCATCTCCACCGTGCCGATGACGTCGTAGCCGATCTCTCCCAGGATCGCCGACAGCCGCTGCGACATGCGGGCGACGGCCTGGCGGTCGATGGCCGGCGCCGGCGCTTCCTCGATCACCTTCTGGTATCTGCGCTGGGTGGAGCAATCGCGTTCGAACAAGGACAAGACATTGCCAAACCTGTCCGCCAGGAACTGGAATTCGATATGCCGCGGAGACGGCACGAATCGTTCCATGTACAGGGCGGGGTTGGCGAAGGCCTTTTCGGCCATGGCGCTGGCGCGCTCCCAGCAATCAGATAGCGCCCGCGGATCGTGGACGGGGATCATGCCTATGCCGCCGCCGCCGCCCGCAGGCTTGATCAGCACCGGATACCCGAGCGCCTCGGCCGCCTGGCGTACTGCCGCCATGTCATCCCGGGGCAGGATGCCCGTGCTGCCGCCTGCCTGTAGGCCATGCCGTTGCATCAGCTCGCGTGCGCTGGCCTTGTTGCCCAGCACCTCGATCCATTTGAACGAAGGTCCGATGAAGCAATGCCCCGCCTCTTCGATTCTGCGCGCGAACTGCGCGTTCTCGGATAGGAATCCGTAGCCCGGATGCAGCGCGTCGGCGCCGCAACGCGCCATGACCTCGAGCAGCAGGTCCTGGTTGAGATAGCTGGCCCGCGCCGGCGCCGGCCCGATGCAGACACTCTCGTCGGCCTGGTGAACGTACGGAAGGTCAGCATCGGCCTCGGAGTACACCACCACGGACCGCAGGCCCAGCGCCTTCGCGGCACGCAGGATGCGCGCGGCGGCGGCTCCCCGGTTGGCGATCAGGATCTTCTTCATCTGCATCCCCTCAGGGCCGGTATCCAGTGGCCACCTGGCCAGGCTGGCGCAGCGGTGCGGCCAGATTCACGAACTCGACCAGGCGCGCACGCGTGCAGGCCGGATCGATGATGTCTTCGATGACGAAGGCCTCCGCGCTGCGGAAGGGCGACGTCAGGGCGCGCACTCGTGCCTCGATTTCCACGCGCTTGGCTTCGGGATCGGCGGCCGCCTCGATCTCCGACCGGTACGCCACCTCCAGCCCGCCCTCGATCGGCAGCGAGCCCCACTGGGCCGAAGGCCAGGCATAGCGGAAATTGAAACGGCTGGAATTCTGATGGCCGCCCGCGGCCACGCCGAAGGCCCGCCGCATGATCAGGGAAAACCACGGCACCGTTGACTGCGAGACCGCCGTCAGCGCCCTGACTCCGGCGCGCATCACGCCGTCCTTCTCGGCCTCCAGGCCGATCTGGAAGCCCGCGACGTCCACCAGGTTCACCACCGGAAGATGGAAGGTTTCTGCCAGGTCGACCAGACGGGTGAATTTCTCGGCGGTGTGCCGGTCCCAGCCGCCGCCGTAGTGATAGGGATTGCTGGCGACGAACAGCACCGGCCAGCCATCCACCCGAGCCAGCCCGCCCACGATCGCCCTGCCCCAATGCCGGCCGATTTCGAACACGGTGCCCGGATCGAACAAGGTGTCCAGTATCGGCCGGATCTTGTAGACCTTGCGCGTATCCTTCGGAATGGCGGTCCGCAGCCATTCCTGCTCCGCCGCGGCGACGGGGACCTCTCCCCTGGGCGCGAGTTCGTAGACCGACGCCGGCAGATACGACAGGAAACGCCGGGCCGCCGCAAAGGCCTCGTCCTCGGAATCCACCTCATCGTCCACCACGCCGTTACGGGTGTGTATGGCGCTTCCACCCAGCTCGTTCTTACTCAGTTTCTGGCCGATCTTGGCCACCACCGGAGGCCCCGCGATAAAAAGCTGCGAGGTGTCCTTGACCATGACGGAGTAGTGGCTGCCGGCGACGCGCGCGGCCCCCTGGCCGGCCACCGACCCGAGGGCCAGCGACACCACAGGGACCTGGGCCAGGTTGCGCGCCACGTAGGCCCAGATCTTCATCTTCGGCAGCAGCGCATGCCCCATCTTCTCGATGTTCTTGACCGAGCCGCCTCCGCCCGTGCCGTCGATCAGGCGTACCAGCGGCAAGCGCAGGTCGAACGCCATTTGTTCGGCAAAAATCATCTTGTCGCCCACGGCGCCGTCGTTCGCGCCGCCGCGCACGGTGAAGTCGTCGCCCACGACTACGACGCTTTTGCTGTCCAGCGCCGCGCGCCCCATGATCACGTTCGACGGCATCACGTGGACCAGGCGGCCCTGCTCGTCATATTCGCCGCTTCCGGCCAAACCTCCCACCTCGACGAACGAACCGCCATCGACCAGCCGTTCGATCCGCTGGCGGATGTCCAGCTTGCCCGCGTCGTGCTGACGCTGCACCTTTTCCGCGCCGCCCATGCGCAGGGAATACTCCTTGCGGCGTGCCAGTTCGTCCAACTCCTGCGTCCAGCTCATGACTTCCTCCAATGACGGCGTCCACCTGAAATTCAGGGCGCCAGTTCGATCCATGCATCGTCCAGCTTCAAGTCCACCGCGGTCCGCGCCTGCAGCGCCGCAAAATCCAGGCCCCGCACCATCGCCCGCACACGCAGTCCGTCCGGCGTGATGTCCAGGATTGCCAGATCGCTGTAGATGCGATCGACCACGGCCTTGCCGGTTAGGGGATAGGTGCATTCAGGCACGATCTTCGGGCGGCCATCCCGGTCCACGTGCTGCATCATTACGAAGATGCGTTTGGCGCCTGCTACCAGGTCCATGGCCCCGCCCACGGCTGGAATCGAGTCTTCGCGTCCCGTGTCCCAGTTGGCCAGGTCGCCGTCGGCCGAAACCTGGAAGGCGCCCAGCACGGTCAGATCGATATGGCCGCCGCGCATCATGGCGAAGGACACCACGTGGTCGGTGATCGAGGCGCCGATGTCCAGCGCAACGGGCTCCTTGCTGGCGTTGAGCAGATCCCTATCGACCGCGACGCCCGGCGGCAGTCCTTTCATGCCCAGGATGCCGTTTTCACTGTGCAGCACCACGCCGCGCTCGGGCTTCAGATAGTCGGCCACCGACGTCGGCATGCCGATGCCCAGATTGACGTAGGAGGCGGGCGGAATGTCGTCGGCGACGATCTGAGCCATGCGCGCGCGGGACAGGCTATTGATACTCATTGGGACACTCGACGATGCGTTGAACGAAAATCCCGGGCGTCATGACCTGTTCCGGCGCCAGTTCCCCCAGAGACACCACCTGGTCTACCTGGGCCACCGTCAACCTCGCGGCCATGCACATCACGGGTCCGAAATTACGGCTGGCGTAGCGGTAGGTCAGATTGCCCGCGCTGTCGCCGTACTGCGCCTTCACGAAGGCCACATCGCCCGGCAGCGGCTCTTCCAGTACGTAGCCGCGGCCGTTGATCACGCGCGCTTCCTTGCCTTGCGCCAAGCGGGTTCCGTAGGCAGTGGGCGTGAAGAACGGACCCATGCCGGCTCCGGCCGCGCGCAAGCGCTCGGCCAGCGTGCCTTGCGGCACCACCTCCAGTTCGACTCTGCCTGCGGCATACCACTCTCCGAACGCCGCGGCATTGGGCTTCTTGGGATTCGACGAGCGCGCAAAGGAGCAGATCACTTTCCGCACCCGCCCCGCCCGGATCAGCTGACTCAAACCCTGCTCGCCATTGCCCGCGTTGTTGTTGACGATGGTCAGTTCGCGCGCGTCGGTCTCCAGTAGCGCCTGCAGCAGTTCCGTCGGCACGCCGGAAGCGCCAAACCCGCCTATCAGCAGCGTGGCGCCATCCGCCACCCCGGCCACGGCCTCCTCCAGGGAAGGCACGATCTTGTTCAACATTGCTTACCCCATGGCGGTGAACGCGGTTGCGCCGCTTCCACCGCAAACTTGTTGGACGGTCACAGCGTAGGCAACGCGCTGAGGATCGCGGTGGACTGGCTGGACAGCGTGCCGCCGTTGCCGTGCACCAGGGCCAGGTTCGGATCCCTCAACTGGCGCTCACCGCACTCTCCACGCAGCTGCCTGACCGCCTCGACCATGAGAAACACCCCGTACATGCCCGGATGCACGCAGGACAGGCCGCCGCCGTTGGTGTTGACGGCCAGCCGCCCGCCGGGCGCGATCGCGCCATCGTCCACAAACGCGCCGCCCTCGCCCTTCCGGCAGAACCCCAGGTCCTCCAGGAACAGGATGGTGTTGATGGTGAAGGCGTCGTACAGCATGGCCAGGTCCATGTCTTTCGCTGAGACGCCGGCCATCTCGTAGCAGCGCTTGCCCGATTCGAGCGCTGCGGTCACGGTCAGGTCATGCATGGACGAAACCTGCCGGTTCCAAATCGCGGTCGCGTTGCCCATCACGTACACCGGTTTCTGGGCGCAGTCGCGCGCGCGGTCCGACCGGGTCAGCACGAACGCGCCGGCGCCGTCGCTGACCATGCAACAGTCGCGCACCGTAAAGGGCTCGCAGACCGGACGCGCCGCCTCGACGTCCGCCAACGACAGCGGCTCCCGCATGGTGGCTTCAGGGTTCAACTGCGCCCATTTCCGCGCTGCTACCGCCACTTCAGACAACTGCTTGCGCGTGGTGCCGTACTGATGCATGTGGCGGCTCGCGGCCAAGGCGTAGGCCGCCACGGGCAGAGGCGGGTCATAAGGCGTTTCGTAGGGCTGCGGGTCGAGGAATTTCCGCACGCGGGTCAGATCGGCACGGTTGAACGTGGCGGTGCGCTGGGTACTGCCGTAGCAGACCAGAACCGCATTGCACTGCCCGGAAGCGAGCGCGTGCATGGCCGGGAGCAAATGCGCCACATAGCTGGAACCGCCGATCATGGTGCTGTCCACGAAGGTCGGACGTATGCCGAGATACTCAACGACCGACATCGCCCACATGGGCGACAGGGAACTACAGGTCGTTATGCCGTCTATGTCCTTGAGGCTCAAGCCGGCGTCCGCAATCGCGGCCATGGCGGCTTGCGCCAGCACTTCCTGCTCGCTATGGCCGCTGGCCTGTCCCAGCCCGGCCAGCCCCACGCCGACCACGGCCGTCTTGCCTCTCAAGTCGCGCAGCGTCATGCTGTCCTCCCCGAGGGCACGAACACCACTTGCGCGGCATGGCCGTCCGCCACGATCCGGGCGCTGACGCGCATGCCGATACGCACCTGCGCGGGCGCCAGGTCCGCGACCCGGCTCATCATCCGCACGCCTTCCGGCAAATCCACCAGGCAGACGTTGTAGTCTCCGCCCTGCTCCGGCTTGCGGTACACGGTCGTGGTGGCATACACCACTCCCTCACCCGAAGGCGAGAACCAGCGCAATGCCAAGCCGCCGCAATGGGGGCACACGCAGCGGGGATAGAACACCGCCTGGCTGCAATCCTCGCAACGTTGAATCTGGAACCGGCCCGCCGCCAGCCCATCTAGATAAATCCGCTCGGGTCCGCCCGCTGCCTGCGCACTGCTCTGGATCTCCACCCATGCCTCCTGTCGTGTCGTCTTCTGAACCTGCCAACATTGCGGTTCAGTGTAGGGACAGGCATGCGGCAGATAAACGGACTCGAGGGCAAATCACCTTTAACTTTCCGCGTGGGAATGGCTAAGATGGCGTGCACCCATCAGCCCGAGCGCCATGTACATCCTGATAGACCATCTCAAGCATGTTCTGAATTTCGTGCGGGTCGCGGACAGCGGCAGCTTCACGGCCGCGGCGCACCGGCTCGATATCTCAACCGCGTCGGTGAGCAAGAGCGTTTCACTGCTTGAAGCCAAGTTGGGCGTGAAGCTGCTCAACCGCACCACGCGCAACCTGTCGCTGACGGACGATGGCGAATTGCTGCTGCAGCGTTGCCGCCATATCCTGCTCGAAGTGGAGGCCGCCGAGGCCGAAGTAACGGGAGCGAGCGAGAGTCCGCGCGGCAAACTGCGCGTGCATGCGCCGGTCGGGTTGGGCAGAAAGGTGATCATGCCTGCGCTGCTGTCGCTGACCGCGCGCTACCCGGAACTATCGATCAACGCCGATTTCAGCGACCGCATGCCCAATCTGGCCGAAGAAGGATTGGATGCCACCATACGTATCGGCGTCACCGCGGATTCGCGCCTCATCGCCAAGACCTTGTCCCAGCTGCGCTACGTCACCTGCGCCAGCCCCGCCTATCTGGCCGTGCACGGCACGCCGGCCACACCCGCCGAACTGGAACGGCACAACTGCCTGGCCTACGTCCAATGGCAGACCGGCCGATATCACGAATGGGATTTCCAGAAAGGCGATGAGCGCTACACGATCACGCCTGCGGGCAACCTGAATGTGAACCATCCCGAAGCCATCCTGGATGCCGTGGTGGCCGGCGCGGGCATCGCCCGCATGGCCAGCTTCATCGCGGACGCCGCCGTCATGGACGGACGCCTGAAACTGGTGTTGACCGACTGGATGGCGCCTGGTGCGCCGGTCCAGCTGGTCTATCTGCCGAACCGGCACCTATCGCCGCGCATCCGCGCTTTTGTGGATGCAATGACGCAGGCCATGCCTCCCCAATTGCCTTGGGAAAAGGCCATGGGCCTGTAAGAGCGCGCGCGCCTGCTACAACAACAGCGGCGAAATCTTGCTGCCGTCCACTGACACTCCGGCCATGAGGCCGCCATTGTTCAAGACGAAACCGACGATGGGTTGTTGCGCGGTGTTGGTATCGATGCTGCCGTTGACGCCCACGTTGGCCACCGCGACCGTCGCGTCCGCCCCGACCGTCCAACCGCTGCTGGCGCGGAACTTGGCCAAGGCATCGTCCGTCATGAACAACACCACCATGGCCTTGGACTGGGCGCCAGCCTGCAAGCCAATAGAACCGCCCGTGATGCTGTAGTAGCCGGTATCCGAACCGCTCACGCGCAGCACGCCGGACCCATGCTGAGCTCCCACGATGAAGCTTGCACTCAATACGCCGGGGAACACCAACACCCCGCGCGCGCGTTCGACCAATTGCTTGGCCTGCGACGAGGATTGATAAAGCTTGGTCAGAGTGGCGTCCGCGGCGGTATCGAGCTCCTGGCGCTTTTCCGCAGCCGTGGCCGAGGATTGAGCGGTGGTCGTGGTGCAGCCGGTAAACAACAGGCTAGCCACGCCGAGCATCGCGGCGATCACGCCCGCTCGGCCTGCCTTGGGGAAAGTATCAAGCATGTAGCGCTCCTTCTTTTTGTTGGATGCCCTGCCGGGCGCGCCCGGCAGGAACGCCACCATCCTACCTGGGATTCTCCGGCCCTGGCGCCAGGCAAACAGGGGCTGCGTTACGTCCTGTTCCAAGACGAGCAAGTGTCATTACACTTGCCCAACATTTCCCCGCTTGTTGGCATGGAGACGCACAGCAGAATGCCGCCTTCGCCATGCATCGCGCACATTTTCTTCAAATGGAAATCCGCGTCTGAACATAATCGACATCGACGCCGCGGGACACCGCCAGCCCTTGCCCGGGCTGCGCCTTGATCAACTATTTTCGAGTACGGCCAATGAAGTGGATCTTGATTTCAATGCTGTGCCTATCCGCGTCCGGTTGCGGCGTGGTTGCCGCCCCTTGCCGCATTGCATCGGCCGCCATCAAGATCGTGCCGGTCGTCGGCGATGTCGCTGCGGCGCCGACGGATGCTTGCGCGGAAGTCATCGATTGATTGCTGCGGCGCCACGACGGATCGGAAAACAGCCGAAGTCGCGCTTGGGCGCCAAAGAATCAAAATCCCAGATGTGCAAATAGACGGGTCTCGGATTACTTGGAGACCCGCGTCTTTCTTGGTAGGCCCCCGAGAGTCGAATTTGGCACCGACGGATTATGAGTCAACGGCCACGGTGCTCGCAGAGCCACAACATGGCTGCGAAATTTACCTACTTCGCCATGGTGGTTTTCCCTCTACAGCGGTAGGACTGCCTAGCGCACCACTTTGGCGCACACGGGCTACAATCCGGCCCAAATTTCGAATTTACAGAGAATAAAAATGATACAAAACATCCCGGCTCTCACTGGAGTTCGTGGGTATGCGGCGCTTTGGGTTGTTCTGATGCACTACACCTGGGGAGGAGGCATGAAAGGCGAAGGGCTTTTCATGCAGATCTTGCTATACGGCTTCTCGGGCGTGATCGTGTTCCTGGTCCTGAGCGGATTCGTGATGGCTCACGTCTATCCGGAGTTCCGAAAGTCGGTCAATCTTGGCGCCTACGGCAGTTACTTTTACAAACGAGTGGCCCGGATTTACCCTCTGCATTTAGTTACACTTCTGGCCTTTCTTGCCCTCATGGAAGCTGGATATCCACTGCGAACGCCCAATGAAACGGCCTTCACTTTCGGCTTGAATTTGCTCTTGATCCAGGCTTGGGGCTTCGTCAATCAGTTTTCATGGAACGCGCTGTCCTGGACCATCAGCGTGGAAATGTTCGCATATATCTGGTTCCCGTTCGCCGCGCTGATCCTGTTCAAGCTGCCCAAGGTGTTCGCGGCTGCCGTAATGGCTGCCATGGTCTGGATTCTGATGAAAATGCCCCATATCGGCCTCTTGCAGGCCGCTGGCGTCGATACGAGCAACATTGTCCTGTCCCACGGCAATTTCCTGGTTCAGTTCACGTCCGTCTTCATCGCTGGCGTGGCTCTCTATCGCGTCGTCCAGGACATCAATAAACTCCCTACCCTCGTTTCTGACGCTCTGGTGGTTGCTGGGATCGCCATCCTGGGATATGCATGCACTGTCCCGTTTCAATCGTGGATCATGACCTGCGGTGCGCTGCTGCTGATCGGCGGCCTGCTGTGCAATAAAGGCCTGGGACACCTTCTTTTCGGGAACCGGGTTTCGGTGTTCCTGGGCGAGATCTCCTATTCCCTGTACTTGACACACTTCCTGCTCAACGTGGTCATGTCCAACGAGATTGTAGGGCTGCGGTTGGCCGACAAGATCTCTCTGGCGATTTGCACGGCTACTATCTCCTACTACCTAATCGAACGGCCTTCTCGTAATCTCCTCCGCAAGCTGGGCACCAGAAAGAAAGCAGCCGCGCAGCCGGCTGTCGTCCCAGCTACCGCTTAGGCATTTCCCGAGCATCGAACGGGGCCCGGTGTCGGGCCGCGCATTCCGCGTATTGGAAAGCGAGGGCGACATATGCCTGCACAAGATCGTCCCAGGAAGCGGAATCAACGTGTGGGACTGGCGGGCACCGAGCGCTGAAATTAACAGGTAGCGTTGGCCACGTCGACGGCGTCGTTGGTTGCGCATACGCGGCCAGGGGCGCACACAGTAAGTACGCAAAGGGCACTGAACGATTCCACGGGTATAGCCGTCGCTGTACGGCATGGGTCATCTGCGTTTCCATGATCTGCGTCACAGTGCAGCCAGCGAATGATCAACGTCAGGGTTGATCTTTACACGGTCAGCGCGGTCCTGGGCCACAAGTCTGCCGCCCGCACAAAACGGTATGCACACTTGTCTACCGATTCCATCAAGTCCGCGCTTTGGGAGATTGGCAAGAAATCCCACACACAAAAGAAAGCGCGGGTTGCGTGAACTTCCCGCAAACCCGCGCCATTACTTGGTAGGCCCCCCGAGAGTCGAACTCGGCACCAACGGATTATGAGTCCGCTGCTCTAACCAGGCATGAGCTAGAGGCCCTAAAAACGATTACTGCCCTTCCAGGAAGCTCTTGAGCTTATCGGCGCGGCTGGGGTGACGCAGCTTGCGCAGTGCTTTCGCCTCTATTTGGCGAATGCGCTCGCGCGTGACGTCGAATTGCTTGCCCACTTCTTCCAGGGTCTGGTCCGTGCTCATTTCGATGCCGAAACGCATGCGCAGAACCTTGGCTTCACGCGGGGTGAGAGAGTCTAGCACTTCCTTGACCACATCGCGCATCGAACCGTGCAAGGCCGCGTCGGAAGGCGCCAGGGTGGACGTGTCTTCGATGAAATCGCCCAGGTGCGAGTCGTCGTCATCACCGATAGGAGTTTCCATGGAGATCGGTTCCTTGGCGATCTTCAGGATCTTGCGGATCTTGTCCTCGGGCATGTCCATCTTCTGCGCCAAGGTCGCGGGATCCGGCTCGGCGCCGGTTTCCTGCAGGATCTGGCGGCTGATCCGGTTCATCTTGTTGATCGTTTCGATCATGTGAACCGGAATACGGATGGTGCGCGCCTGGTCGGCGATGGAACGCGTGATGGCCTGACGGATCCACCAGGTCGCGTAAGTCGAGAACTTGTAGCCGCGGCGGTATTCGAACTTGTCCACGGCCTTCATCAGGCCGATGTTGCCTTCCTGGATCAGGTCCAGGAACTGCAGGCCGCGGTTCGTGTACTTCTTGGCGATCGAGATCACCAGACGCAGGTTGGCCTCGGTCATTTCGCGCTTGGCCTTGCGGGCCTTGGCTTCGCCGGTGGCCATGCGCTTGTTGACGTCCTTCAGGTCCTTCAGCGGCAGCACGACGCGCGTTTGCAGGTCGATGAGCTTCTGCTGCAGTTCCTGCACGGCGGGAATCTGGCGCTCCAGCGTTTCGGCGTACGGGTGACCGGCGGCCACTTCATCGACGACCCACTGCATGTTGGTTTCGTTGCCCGGGAACACCTTGATGAAGTGCGTGCGCGGCATGCCGGCACGGTCCACACACGTGTGCAGGACGGCGCGTTCGAGCTGGCGCACTTCCTCGACCTGCTGGCGCAGGGTGTCGGCCAGTTTCTCGACCATCTTGGCCGTGAAGCGGATGCCCATCAGTTCGTTCTGGATGGATTCCTGGGCGCGCACGTAGACGTCCGACTTGTAGCCGTCCTTCTCGTACGAGTGGCGCATCTTTTCGAATTGCTTGCCGACTTCGTCGAACTTGGCCAGGGCCTTCACGCGCAGGTCTTCCAGCTGCTTGCTGGACATGCCGCCGGCGGGACCATCATCGCCTTCGTCTTCCTCGGCGGTGACGCCGGCGCCGGCGTATTCCTCGCCGTCTTCCGGATCCACCAGGCCGTCGACCACTTCGTCGATCTGGGCCTGGCCTTCGCGCACGCGCAGGATGTGGGCCAGGATCTCGTTGATCGTGGTCGGGCAGGCCGAGATGGCCATGACCATGTGCTTCAGGCCGTCTTCGATGCGCTTGGCGATTTCAATTTCGCCTTCGCGCGTCAGCAGTTCCACCGAGCCCATTTCGCGCATGTACATACGCACGGGATCGGTGGTGCGGCCGAAATCGGAGTCCACGGTGGTCAGCGCGGCTTCGGCTTCGTCTTCGACGTCGTCATCGTTGGAGGCCACCGGCGCGTTTTCGCTCATCAGCAGCGTTTCGGCATCGGGCGCCTGGTCGTAGACCGCGATGCCCATGTCGCTGAACGTGCTGATGATGCCGTCGATCGCTTCCGCGTCGACCAGGTCGTCAGGCAGATGGTCGTTGATTTCGCCGTAGGTCAGGTAGCCGCGGTCCTTGCCCAGCTTGATCAGCTGCTTCAGGCGGTTGCGGCGCGCTTCGTATTCTTCGGGCGTAACGGGACCGCGGGCGATCAGATCCTTGGGATCGGCCTTGCCGCGCTTGCCGCCGCGCTTGGGCGGCTTCAGATCGGGCAGGACTTCGCCTTCGCCGTCCATCGCGTCGTCGAAGCCGTCGGAATCATTGTTGGCGTTCTTGGCCGGACGGCCCGGGCGGCGGCCGCTGGGCACGGGGCGCGCGCTGCCCACCAGATCGGCGAGCTTGTCTTCGGCCTTCTTGGCGCGGGCCTTCGTCACCTTCTCGGGCTTGTCAGCCGCGGCGGCCTTGGTCGCCTTCTTGGCGGCCGTCTTGGCGGCGGGCTTGGCGACCTTCACCGCCGTCTTGGCGGGCGCCTTTTCCGCTGCCATGCTTACGACGCGCTTGGCCGTGGTGGCCTTGGTTTCGGCCGCATCAATTGCAGAGGAGGATTTGCCGGTGGATTTGGTCATAGTCGCTTCCGTGGTCGTCGCAACCCGTTCGGGCATGTTGCACCGCATGAAGCCGCCTTGGACGGGCAGCCCAACACGGCGGTTATACGGGTAAAACTGGTGAATCAGCGGAGACCACACGGCTGCGTTGTTCGCAGCGCCAGCTCTTGCGAGCCCGTTTGGCGCCGTTCCGGTGCGATACCGTCATTGCGCCTTGCGTGCATGGCCTCATCCTGCGGGGGCTTCCGGGCGTCGGGGGGGCTGTCTGCCTATAAATAGGCTTTGCTTGCTTATTGGGCCTTAGCCCCAAGCAGCTGAGTAGACACAGCACCCAAACCACTAACGCTACGCGGAAATAACCGTCGCCGAACTGCTTGATTCACCGCTCAGCTATATTAATTAACTATGTAACAAATTTGACGCGCGCATCCGCTTTTATTTCTGCCGTTGCGCGCCTGACGTTCCATTTTTTTGGAGCGTCCGCCGCGTCCGGGTCGCGGGTCCCGCGTCAAACCCTATACATCCATTAGATTCCAGCATCCGGAATAGATTCCGTCTGCCAGACGCATTTCGTATTGCCCACTTATTGCGGCATCAGGATCACCACCAAATTCAGCAAGAATTAAGCAGAAATCGACTGCAAGCCCCTCAATTCGCAGACGCACCAGGCCAAGTCCGTCAAACATCGGCGCCCCGCAACGGGTACCGCGCCGCACAACAGCTACCTGCCCTAGCCCCACCGGCCAAAAAACACGCTATGCCGGCGGACAACCTTTGATTTTAGCGCATTTAGCGCACGCCGGCACCTTTCAGCACGGCCATGCGGCTGGAAAGCTCCAGATAGCGCTTGCGCGCCTCTTCCGTGGCCAACCCCGAGGCTGCGAGCTTGGCGATCTCCAGCTTGGCCGAGTCGAACTCAATGCGCCTCAAGGCATCATCCCACTCAGTTTGCGGGTCCGGCAGGTCTTCCTGGGACAGGATATCGGCCCGCAGCCCCTTCAGCACGGTGGCCAGATCCGAATCCGGATCCGCCGCCTCCAGCAACGCGCCGACATGGCGGGCGCCGCTGGATTGCGCCAGCATGATCAAGTCCCTTACAAGACCTAGATGGGGGCCATGGTCGATGACTTCAAGCTGCTGGTCGCCCATGGAGTCGACCAGCTCAGGATGTGCCAGCAGCAGGCCGAGCAGGCGTTTGGCTAGCGACGGCATGGTGCGGCGGCCCTCAAAGCCGCCGACGTCGTTGTCGCGCTTGCCTTTCCAGTTGCCTTTGCCGCCTTTCCAGTCGCTCTTGCCTTTCCAGTCGCCTTTGCCCTTCCACTCCTGTTTGCCGCCGTTGCGCTGACCGCCTCCGCCACCAAAGTCGGAACCCTGGGACGGCAAGTGGACCTGGTCCGCGTAATCGGACTCATCGGCCGGAATGTCATGAAAATCGTGACCGGCAAAGTCGTAGCCCGTGTCTGAATGGCCGGGCTCATGCTCCCGCCCGGATGCCGAGGCCGCATCCCCTCCCGCCACGCCGGATTTGGGCGCGGGCGCGAAGGGTTTTGCAGGCTGCTGCGCCAGCACCTGGGCCATTTCCTCTGGCGTCAGCTGAACCAGCTTGGCCATCTCCCGCTCGATCTGCACGCGCAGCGCGCACTCGGGAATGGTAGCCAGCAAGGGCTTGGCCTCGTGCAGGCAACTGGCCCGCCCTTCGGCTTCATTCATGTTGTGCCGCGAGGCCAGCTCATCCAGCAGGAAGCGGGAGAGCGCCACGGCCTCCCCCAGGCATGCGCGGAAGGCTTCCGCGCCCAGTTCGCGCACGTACGAGTCAGGATCGTGTTCAGTGGGCAGGAACAGGAAGCGGATCGCGATATCGTCGCGCAGCACCGGCAGGCATGCCTGCAAGGCGCGCCACGCGGCGCGCCTGCCGGCGCCATCGCCGTCGAAACTGAAGATAACCTTGTCGCTAGCGCGCAGCAGCTTCTTGACATGGTCCGGCGTGGTGGCGGTACCCAGCGTCGCCACCGCGTTGGCGATGCCTTGCTGGGCCAGACCGACCACGTCCATGTAGCCTTCGACCACAATGACCTGCCCTTCCTGGCGTATGGCCTGGCGCGCCTCCCACAGACCGTAAAGCTCATGCCCCTTGGAGAACAGCGGGGTTTCAGGCGAATTCAGGTACTTGGGCTCACCCTTGCCGATGATGCGGCCGCCGAATCCGATGAGACTGCCCCGCACATTGCGGATCGGAAACATGACCCGTTCCCGGAAGCGGTCGTAACGGCGCCCGTCCTCGGATTCGATGACCAGCCCGGACTCGACCAGGACGGGATCCTCGTAGGTCGGAAAGACTTGCGACAGGCCGTGGCGGTCGGTACCCGACCACCCCAGGCCGAAATGGGCCGCGATTTCACCCGTCAGGCCGCGCTGCTTCAGATAGCGGATCGCCGCGGGCGATGCCCGCAACTGCTTGAGGTAATGGGCCTGAGCGGCATCCAGCACCTGCGTGTGGCGAGATTCCTCGGCCTTGCGGCGCGCGGATTCCTGCTGCTGGCGTGGACTGCGGTTTTCTTCGGGGACCGTCATTCCCGCCGATGCCGCGAGCGTACGCACGGCATCGGGGAAACTGGCGCCCGTGTGTTCCATCAGAAAGGTGATGGCGCTGCCATGCGCTCCGCAACCGAAACAGTGATAGAACTGCTTGGTGGGGCTGACAGTGAACGAGGGACTTTTTTCGTTATGAAAAGGGCACAGGCCAAGCAAGTTGGCCCCACCCTTTCTCAACTGCACGTATCGCCCGACTATGTCGACGACGTCGACTCGGGCGAGCAAATCCTGGATGAATGATTCTGGAATCAATAGATTCGGGAATCAAAAATCAATACAGGCGCGGGGGCAGTTGTTGGCTACGGATGCGCTTGTAGTGGCGCTTCACAGCGGCGGCATGCTTGCGCTTGCGCTCGGCCGTGGGCTTCTCATAGAACTCGCGCGAACGCAGCTCGGTGAGCAAACCGGTCTTTTCGATGGTGCGCTTGAAGCGGCGCAGAGCGGCTTCAAACGGTTCGTTTTCCTTCAGTCGAACGATAGGCATAAAGTGATTGGCCTGCTTGTAGGGTAACAAAAGTTGATGACAAACCTGGCTTGCTTACCAGCAACGCTGCGCGGGTCCAGGTACGCGTAAACGGCCTCGTCGATACCAAAATCATACCAACAGAGGCAGGTACCGCGAACGGGGAACCTTGAAAGCGCAATCCAGGCGCTGGATGCTGGCTTCAGCGCTGCTTGGCAGCCCTGAACCGCAGATCCCATCCCGGATTTCCGCTGGCTGTTTCCGTTACCCAAAGACTACCCAAAGAGTAACAAGCCAAGTTCGGTTTAGCGATAACCAGCGATTCTAGCATGGTCACGACCATTTTGACTACTGGAGGGACAGTCTGGCGCCTTGGGCGACCAGAATGCCCTCTCCTGCCGGAACAGCAAGCTCAGCTCTTGGAACCCTTGCGGATCCAGGCCTCGAGCTGATGCGGACGCAGGCTGTCGTAGTCTTCGAAAGGCTGGTGAATCCAGGGATTCGTGGGCAGCTTGTCGACGTAGTAGTCCGGCGTCGCCTGCGAATGGCCTTTCCACCACAGCACCGCGCTGCGCAGCTCGGTAATGTCGGCGAACTGACTCTTCAGGTGATCGAAGACCTTGTTGAAGGTCTTACCCGTGTCAACCATGTCGTCCACCAGCAACACCCGCCCGGACAATGTGCCGCGCGTGATGGTGATGAACTGGGCGATATCCATGTCGCCCTGCTTGGTGCCGGCCGCTTCGCGATAGCTGCTCGTGGCCAGGATGCCCAGCGGCACATCAAAAATACGGGACATAACATCACCGACGCGCATGCCGCCGCGCGCCAGACAAAGAATCTTGTCGAACTTCCAACCCGATTGATGCACCTGCAAGGTAAGGCGCTCGATCAGGCGGTTGTAGTCGTCCCACGTCACCCACAGATGGCTGTCATCATTGGTCGGCGTGCTCATAGGCAAGCATCTCCTGCTTAATAAATACGAAAAGGCCGCCGCCGGTATGAGACCGGCGGCGGCCTTGCGAATAATAACCCGATGTCAGCCCTTCAGGGGATGACGCAGCACAATGGTTTCGTTGCGGTCGGGACCGGTCGACACCAGGTCGATCGGAACGCCGCAGACTTCGGCCACGCGCTCCAGGTAGCGACGGGCCGCCTCGGGCAGCTTGTCGTACTCGGTGATGCCGACGGTGGATTCGCTCCAGCCAGGGAGCTCTTCCAGCACCGGCTGTGCCTGCGCCACGGCATGCGCGCCGTAAGGCAGCACATCGCGGAACTCGCCATTGACGCGGTAGCCGACGCCCAGCTGGATGGTTTCCAGGCCGTCCAGCACGTCCAGCTTGGTGATGCACAGGCCGGTGATGCCGTTCAGGCGGACCGAGCGCTTGAGCGCCGCACCGTCAAACCAGCCGCAACGACGCGGACGGCCCGTGACGGAGCCGAATTCCTTGCCGATCGTGGCCAGGCGGGTACCGATCTCATCGACCAGTTCCGTGGGGAACGGGCCCGAACCGACACGAGTCGTGTAGGCCTTGGTGATACCCAGGACGTAGTCCAGCTGCTGCGGACCGACGCCAGCGCCAGCCGAGGCCGCGCCAGCAACGCAGTTGCTGCTGGTGACGAAGGGATAGGTGCCGTGATCCACGTCTAGCAAAGCGCCCTGCGCGCCTTCGAACAACAGGCGCTTGCCTTCCTGTTGCATGGCGTACAGGTTGCTCGACACGTCCTTGACCATCGGGGCGATGGCCGGAGCCAGCGCCATGGCTTGGTCGCGCACTTCATTGGCGGAAACCGCCTCGGCGCCCAGGTACTTGGTCAGCACGAAGTTGTGGTAATCCAGCACTTCGGCGAGCTTTTCGTCGAACAGTGCGGGATTGAACAGGTCCTGCACGCGCAGCGCGCGACGGGCGACCTTGTCTTCGTACGCAGGGCCGATGCCGCGACCGGTCGTGCCGATCTTGCCGTCGCCCTTGCGCGCTTCGCGCGCCTTGTCGATGGCGACGTGGTACGGCAGGATCAGCGGGCAGATTTCGGAAATCTGCAGGCGCGAACGCACGTCCAGACCGGCGGCCTCAAGCTCTTCGATTTCCTTGAGCAGGGCTTCGGGGGACAGCACGACGCCGTTGCCGATGAAGCAGGTGACGCCGGGATGCATGATGCCCGACGGGATCAGGCGGAGAATCGTCTTCTTGCCGTTGATCCACAGCGTATGGCCGGCATTGTGACCGCCTTGGAAGCGGACCACGCCCTGGACGGATTCCGCCAGCCAGTCGACGATCTTGCCCTTGCCCTCGTCACCCCACTGGGTGCCGATTACGACTACGTTCTTGCTCATGTTACGAATCAATATCGAGTTTCTCGGGAAATCCGGAAATCTCCCCGCGGCCCTCTCGCTGCCGAGAGGGAGTTAGTCACAGCGTTCTGACCGTCCAGGCGCCATCCTGCAGCGCCAGCTCGCGATCGCAAACGAATTCGTCCTGATCCTGCTCGTGACCGGGCAATACCTGAACGACAATTTCCCCCGACCGGCGCAGGCGGCGCACCGCCTCGGTCAGGGCGGGGGCTTGCCCCCAGGGTGCGCGAACCGCACGCGCCCTTTCCGCCGGCGGCAAACCTGCCGCCAGCTTGCGTAAATCAAGACTGAAGCCGGTGGCGGGACGGGCCCGACCGAACGCACGGCTGACATCGTCATAACGGCCGCCGCTGACCAGCGCATCGCGCCAGCCTTCGGCATACAGCGCGAACTTCACGCCGGAATGGTAGCCATAGCCACCCACGTCGGCCAGGTCCACGCCAAACTCCACATTGGGCATGGCATCCACCACCAGCTGCAGCGCGTCCAGCGCCGCCACCACGCCCGGCAACAAGGGCAACTCGCGGCGCGCTTCCTTCAGCACTTCCGGCCCGCCGTACAGCTTGGGTAGCAACTGCAAAGCCTTCAGGGTCTCGCCGCGCAGGCCAGGGGCTCGCGCCGCCAGCTCGCCCAGCCCAGGAACGTCCTTCTCGCGCATCAGCAGAATGACGTCTTGCGACAAGGCCGCCGCGGCCGGATCCGACTCCAGGATGGCGCGCAGTACGCCCGGGTGGCACAGATCCAGCCTCGGGTTGCGCACACCGGCGATCGCCACCGTTTCCAGCACCAGCTGGATAATTTCCAGGTCGGCCTCGAAACCCGCATGGCCGTAGATCTCGGCGCCGATCTGCAGCAGCTCGCGGCTGGACAGCAGGTCCGCCGGACGGGCATGCAGCACGTTGCCGCAATAGCACAGGCGGGTAACGCCGGCGCGGTTCAACAAGTGCGCGTCGATGCGCGTGACCTGAGGAGTCATGTCCGCGCGCACGCCCAGCGTGCGGCCAGACAGTTGGTCGACCAGCTTGCAGGTGCGCAGATCCAGATCGCTGCCAGTGCCGGACAGCAATGAATCAATGTATTCGACCAGGGGCGGCGCGACCAACTCGAAACCGTAAGTACGATACAGATCGAGAAGTTCGCGGCGCAATTCCTCGATGCGCCGGGCCTCTGCCGGAAGTACGTCGGCGAGGCTCTCGGGCAGCAACCAGTTACCCATGAATGTTTACCTGAATAACGCCAAATGATGCGTGGGCGTCGCCCAAACGAAAAAGCGGCTGAGGGGGCGTAAGCCCGCTCAGCCGCTGCGGAATGTTTTCTAGCTTACGGGGTATTGTACATGGTTCAGCGGCAAGCGCCAGCCAGCCTGCGCTGGGCCGGAAACCGTCCCTCATTGCACAGCGACGTGCCCGCCACTGTATCCACCTGCAAAAAAGCCCCTTGGAAATCCAAGGGGCTTTTCGTTTCGCGCTACCGCAGGCGCATCACTTGGCCGGCACGGTGACCGGCGCCAGCGCGTCGCCAGTGGGGTCCTTCATGAACTGGAAGAAGCTGGAGCTGGGGTCAACGACCAGCACGTCGCCCGGCTTCGAGAACGAAGCGCGGTAGGCTTCCAGGCTCTTGTAGTACGTGTAGAACTGCGGGTTCTTGCCATAGGCCTGCGAATAGATCGCGGCGGCCGCGGCATCGCCCTCACCCATGATGCCCTGGGCCTTGGCATAGGCCTGGGCCACGATCACTTCACGCTGGCGATCGGCTTCGGCGCGGATCTTTTCGCCTTCGGCGGCACCGATGGAACGCAGCTCGTTGGCGACGCGCGTACGCTCCGCTTCCATGCGGCGATACACCGATTCCGAAATCTCCGGCGCGAACTCGATGCGGCGCAGGCGCACGTCGACAATCTGCACGCCCAGGGGTTCGGCGCGCTTGGCGACGTTGGTCAGGATCTCGGCCATGATCTTGTCGCGTTCGGTCGAAACCACGTCGCGCACCGTGCGCACGTTGACCGAGGCGTTCAGCGCGTCGCGGATCAGCGCCTGCAGGCGCTCCTGCGCGACGCGTTCATTGCCGCCAGTGGACACGTAGTACTGGCGAGGATCCGCAATGCGCCACTTGACGTACGAATCGATCAGCAGGTTCTTCTTTTCGGAAGTCTGGATGCGTTCGGCTTCGTTGGTTTCGATGGTCAGAATGCGCTTGTCGAGCGTCACGACATTCTGGAACGGAGGCGGCGCCTTGAAGTAAAGGCCGGGTTCGTTGATGGTCCTGCGCACTTCACCCAGCGAGAACACCAGGGCGTAGTCGCGCTCGCGCACGACGAAGACGCAGGAAGAAAGGGCGGCCAGCACGATGAGCAGGCCGACCAGGATAGGCATGAGACGTTGCATGATCAGGACTCCTCCGGGTTAGCGCGACGTACGGTCGCGGGGCAGCGTGTTGCTATTGCTGCTGCCGGAAGACTGAGGCACCGGCGCGGCGCTGCCGCGCGCCGGCGACTGGGCGGGCGGGCTAGCCAGCGTGGGCGAACCCGAACCGGCGACACCGGACTTGCTGGCGTCCTGAGCGGCCAGATGCATGATCTTGTCCAGGGGCAGATACAACATGTTGTTGTTGCTCTTGGTGTCGACCATGACCTTGCTGGCGCGCGTGAAGATCTCCTGCATGCTCTCCAGATACATACGCTGGCGCATGACCGCCGGCGACTTCTCGTATTCGCCAAGGATGCTGGTGAAGCGCGAAGTATTACCCTGGGCATCGCCGACGACCTTGGCCTTGTAGCCTTCGGCCTGTTCGGTCATGCGGGATGCCTGGCCGCTGGCCAGCGGCACGACCTGATTGGCGTAAGCCTGGCCTTCGTTGATCTGGCGCTCACGGTCCTGGCCTGCCTTGACGGCGTCGTCGAACGCGGCCTGCACCTGTTCGGGCGGCTGCACGTTCTGGATGGCGACGGTGCTGACCTGCACGCCAGTCTGGTAGCGGTCCAGGATCTGCTGCATCAGGGTCTGCACTTGCGTGGCCACCGTGGTGCGGCCCTCGTAGAGCACGAAGTCCATCGACTGCTTGCCCACGACTTCGCGCATGGCCGTCTCCGACGCCTGACGGACCGATTCATCGGGATCGCGCGTCATGAAGAGGTAATCGGGCGCGCCGTCGGCACGCAGGCGATACTGGACGACGAACTGCATATCGACGATGTTCTCGTCCGTCGTGAGCATCAGCGCTTCGGGCAGAACCTTGTTGCGCGCACCGCCGCGGAAGCCGACCTCGAACGTGCGCAGCTGCGACACGTTGACCATTTCGTGGCTCTGGATGGGATACGGCATGCGCCATTGGAAACCGGCTTGCGACGTCGACTTGTACTTGCCGAACTGTGTCACAACCGCGACCTGGCCTTCTTGCACGATGTAGAAACCGCTGGCCAGCCAGATACCGGCCGCGACCAGGGCGATCACCCCCAGGCCGATGCGCGCACCACGCGGCGATGGCGGCGTCATGCCGCCACGGTTGCCAGGGCGGTTATTGCCGCCCCCGCCTTTGCGCCCGAACAGCGATCCGATGCGATTGTTGAAATCGCGCCAGACCTCGTCCAGGTCGGGAGGGCCGTCTCCGCTGCCTTGGGGCCGTTTGGGCGGCGGCTCGGAGCCATTGTTGTTCCCACGACCCCAGCCGGGGTCATTCAGATTGAAGAGTTTGATAATTCGCGGCATTGTTTCCCACAATCTGTCCGGTTTCCGCAATTGCCCCGCGCAACGCATCCAAACCGGCGCGCTCGGTGGCGCTTACAAATACTCGCGCAATCGTACCATGTGCATCGCGTTCCACCCGCGGATCCAATCCGGCCAGATCGATCTTGTTGTAGACCAGAATGGTGGGAATCGAAGCCGCGCCGATTTCGGCCAGGACCTTGTTCACCTCGAAAATCTGCTCGTCGCGCTGCGGGCTGGCGGCATCTACCACGTGCAGCAGCAGGTCCGCATGCACGGTTTCTTCCAGGGTGGCGCGGAATGCCGCGATCAGGCCGTGAGGCAGGTCGCGGATGAACCCGACCGTGTCGGACACCACCACCGAACCCGCCCCTTCGATCCAGATGCGGCGCGTGGTCGTATCCAGGGTGGCGAACAGCTGGTCAGCGGCGTAGCTGTCGGCGCGCGTCAAGGCATTGAACAAGGTGGACTTGCCGGCGTTGGTATAGCCGACCAGCGACACCGACAATGCGCCGCCACGGGCGCGCGCGCGGCGTTGGGTCACACGCTGGCGCTCGACCCGGTCCAGCCGCTCGCGCAGCACCTTGACCTTGGCGCCGATGATGCGCCGGTCCATTTCGAGCTGGGCCTCGCCCGGCCCGCGCATGCCGATACCGCCGCGCTGCCGTTCCAGGTGACTCCACATGCGGGTCAAGCGCGTGGCCAAATGCTGCAGTTGCGCCAGTTCGACCTGCAGCTTGCCTTCGTGGCTCTTCGCGCGCAGCGCGAAGATGTCGAGGATGAGGGCAACCCGATCCACCACGCGCAGGTTGAACGCGCGTTCCAGGTTGCGTTGCTGGGCGGGGGACAGCGGCTGGTCGAAAAGGACGATGTCGGCCAGCAAGGCCTGAGCCATCGCCACGCCCTCATCGGCCTTACCTGAACCGATGAAGAACTTGGCGTCGGGCCGGTCGCGCCGAGCCGTCAAGGTGCCGACGACTTCCGCGCCAGCGCCCTTGGCCAGCATGGCGAATTCCTCGGCATGGGCCGCGAAGTCCGGATCTCCCAGATCCACGCTGATAATCAAAGCGCGCATACATGCACCATATTGGAGCCAAAGCGAAAATGCCCGCCGACGAGTACCGTCCGGCGGGCAATAAAAGGTAAAGCTGGAGCGAGATTACTCAGCAGGGACTTCCACCTGAAAGTTCACGGCACGCGCGGGAACGACGGTCGAAATGGCATGCTTGTAGACCATTTGCGTGACCGTATTGCGCAGCAGCACCACGTATTGGTCGAAGGATTCGATTTGCCCTTGAAGCTTGATGCCGTTCACCAGGTAGATCGACACGGGCACATGGTCCTTGCGCAGCGTGTTCAGGAACGGATCTTGCAGAGTTTGCCCTTTATTGCTCATTGGCCAGGCTCCATTTGTTTGTTATTGAGTGGTGGCGTACTTCTGTACTGGTGGGGTACGCCGAAACTTGTACTCTACAGGGTTTTCCCGGCCCGTGCTACTTGGCCGGGAAGCAAAAGTGACACCAGAGTTTTCCGATGGGAAAGCTGCCGCCGCTCAAGCCTGCAAGACCTCCGCAAGCGCCTTCAGCAGCAGTTCGCACTGCTCATCGGTGCCCACGGTAATGCGCAGAAACTGGTCGATGCGTTCATGGCGGAAATGGCGCACGATGATGCTGCGTTCGCGCAAGCTGGCGGCCAGGCCCGCGGCATCCTTGGAGGGGTGCCGCGCGAACACGAAATTCGCAGCCGAAGGCAGCACCTCGAAGCCCAGGGATTCCAGGCCTGCCGTCATTCGCGACCGGGTTTCGATCACGGCCTGGCGCGTTCGCTCAAAGTACTCCACGTCCTCCAGGGCCGCCACCGCGCCCGCCGATGCAAGGCGGTCGATGGGGTAGGAGTTGAAACTGTTCTTTACACGCTCCAGTCCATCGATGAGCTCGGCGCTGCCCACGGCGAAACCGACGCGCAAGCCTGCCAGCGAACGCGATTTGGACAGCGTTTGCACGACCAGCAGATTGTCGTAGCGGTCCACCAAAGGAATGACGGACTCTCCGCCAAAATCCACATAGGCCTCATCCACCACGACGACCGCGTCGGGGTTGCCGGCGACGATGCGCTCGACCTCCGCCACGCTGAGGGCGCGGCCGGTGGGCGCATTGGGATTCGGGAAGATGATGGCGCCCGCCTGCCCCATGCGGCCAGGCAGATAGTCCTCGACATCGATGCGGAAGTCGGACGTCAGCGGCACCGTTTCGTACTGGATGCCGTACAGGCCGCAGTAGACCGGATAGAAGCTGTAGGTGATGTCCGGAAAGCGCAACGGACGCTCATGCTTCAACAACGCCAGGAACACATGCGCCAGCACCTCGTCGGAACCGTTGCCCACGAAGACCTGGCCGGGCTGCACGCCGACCGTGCCGGCGATGGCCTGCCGCAGACGGTCGGACGCAGGGTCCGGATAGAGCTTCAGCGTGTCATCGCAGGCCGAGCGGATCGCGTCGAGCACCCTGGGCGACGGGCCGTAGGGATGCTCGTTGGTGTTCAACTTGACCAGATTCTGAAGCTTGGGCTGCTCGCCCGGCACATACGGACTGAGCGTCCCGACCACGGGACTCCAGAAGCGGCTCATGGATCAGCTTTCCTGCGCGTAGGGGTTGTGCGAAGACTTGAATTCGATGCGCAGCGGCGTGCCGGCCAGGTCGAACGCATTGCGGAAGCGCGTTTCCAGATAGCGACGGTACGAATCCGGAATGGCGTCCAGCGCGTTGCCGTGGATGACGACCAGCGGCGGGTTCTGCCCGCCCTGGTGCGCATAGCGCATCTTCGGACGGAATATGCCCTTGCGGGGCGGCTGCTGCTGCTCGACCGCAGTCTGCAGCTCGCGCGTCAGCTTGGGCGTGGACAGCTTCGCGAACGCCGCGGCATGTGCCGCGTTGATGGACTTGAGCAGGGGCTTCACGCCCTGCCCGCGCAGGGCCGAAATGGTATGCATGCGCGCGAAAGACAGGAAACGCAGCTTGCGCTGGAACTCGCGTTCGATGCGTTCCTTGGCTTCGCCGTCCAGGCCATCCCACTTGTTGATGGCCACGACCACGGCGCGCCCCGTTTCCAGCACGAAGCCGGCAATGTGGGCGTCCTGCTCGGAGATTTCGGTTTGCGCGTCCAGCATCAGCAGCACGACGTTGCTGGCCTCGATGGCCTGCAGCGTCTTGATGACGGAGAACTTTTCGACCGCCTCGAACACCTTGCCGCGCTTGCGCAGGCCTGCGGTGTCGATCAGCGTGTAGCGGCGGCCATCGCGCTCGAAGTCGATTTCGATCGCGTCGCGGGTCGTGCCCGGCATGTCGAACGCGATCACGCGCTCTTCGCCCATCAAGGTGTTGATGAGCGTGGACTTGCCCACGTTGGGACGGCCGACAATGGCCAGCTTGATGCGATGGTCGTGCTCGCCCTCTTCGGGCGACTCTTCTTCCGCGGGCGGCTCGGCCAGGTCCTGCAGGGCCAGTTCGATCAGGTCGACGATACCGTCGCCGTGCGCAGCCGAGATGGGATAGGGCTGGCCCAATCCGAGTTCATGGAACTCGGAGATGGCCGAGCCGGCGCCCATGCCTTCCGCCTTGTTCACCGCCAGCAGCACGCGCTGCTGGCCGGATTTGCGCAGTAGCTGGGCGATTTCGTGGTCATGGGCATTGATGCCCGCGCGGGCATCCACCAGGAACACCACGACGTCGGCCTCGGCGATGGCCTGCCGGGTCTGGCGGGCCATCTCCAGCAGAATGCCATCCTTGGCGACGGGTTCGAAACCACCGGTATCGATGACGATGAAGGGGATCTCGCCTACCCTGCCCTCGCCGTAGTGGCGATCGCGGGTCAGGCCGGAATAATCGGCCACCAGCGCGGCGCGCGATCGCGTCAGGCGGTTGAATAGGGTCGACTTCCCAACGTTGGGACGGCCGACCAGGGCGACGACAGGCTTGAAAGACACGGTGTAAGGCTTTGTTCTATAGGTTTTAGTTGGCGCCGATCAGGACGAGGTTGCCATTGCCCGTCTGGATCAGCACTCCCTGGGAAGTGGTCTGCGGCGGCGAAATCACCGGGCCTCCACCTACCGACAGGCGGGCCATCAGGCTGCCGTCGCTGCGCGACAGGAAATGCACATAGCCATCCAGGTCGCCCACTGCCAGCGCGCCACCCAGCATAGCCGGAGCGGTGACCTGGCGGTTCTTCAGCGCTGCCTGCTTCCAGACATTGCCGCCATTATCCAGCGCAAACGCGTTGACCACGCTGTTCTGGTCCGCCGCATAGGCGAAACGCTCGTCCAGCGACAGGCCGCTGACGCTGGAGAAGTCCTTGGCCCACAGCGGACGGCCGCCGGCCGTGACGTCGAAGCAAACGATACGTCCCTGATAGGCTACGCCGCAAAGCAGGTTGCCCGCGATACGAGGGGCGCCGACCACGTCGGTCAGACGCTCCAGGTCGCTGGCGCCGCGCGGCGTCGCCACGGTGCCTTCCCATTGCACGTTACCACTGTTGGACGCGATGGCCATCAACTTGCCGCCCGGCAGGCCGGTAATGACCAGGCCTTCGGCCAGGACCATCTGCGATACGCTGCGCAGGGCCAGCGAAGGGCCCGGGCGTTGCACGTTCCAGACGCGCTCGCCGCTGTTGGCGTCGAAGGCCTGGATGCGGTAGTCGCCGCTGCGAACCACGACGATGCCATAGCCCACCACGGGCGGGATGGTCACGTCGCTGGTGGCGCGGACTTTCCACTTCACTTTGCCGGTGTCGTCGAAGGCGATGACGTCGCCGTTGGGCGAGGCCACCGCGGTGGTGGTGCCATCGCTGCCGGCGCCGGCGGACAACTTGCCGTCGACGCTGGCCTTCCAGATGGCGCGGCCGCTCTGCAGGTCGAACTTGCCGACCGAACCGTCAGGCGTGGCGGCATAGATGGCGTCGCCCAACACGGTGGGCGCAAAGCCCAGTCCCGAGCCGCTGCCGACCGACACGCTCCAGACCTGGCGTACGGACATGCCGGCCTTGTATTCGGTCAGGGGTGCGGGATCGTAGCGGCTGTCGTCATGGGAAAACATGCCGCATCCGCCCAGGGCGAGCAAACCCGCCAGGCAAACGGCGCCACGCCACGTACGACCAGGTGCAAATTTACGCATTACAGTCACGCTCCGCTCAAGGCATCCAGTTTCAGTTGCACAACCTGGGTCAGAGGATTGGCCGTACCCAGGCCATCGATGGCGCTTTGCCACGCAGCGCGCGCTTCCTCGCGCTTGCCTTGCGCGGCGAGGATATCGCCGCGGCGATCCGCGAACAAGGCGGCGAAGGCGGCCGGCGGATTGTTCAGTTGCGCCAAGGCGGCATCGTATTGTTTCTGGTCCAGCATCATGCCGGCCAGGCGCAAACGCGCCACGGCCTGCATGGCCGGGTTCTTGCCCTGGGCGGCCAGCCATTCCAGCTGCTCGCGGGCGCCTGCGTCGTCCTTCTGGGCCTGCAGCGCCTGGGCTGCCACCAGGGCGCCGCGCGTGGCGTAGCCGGTGGACGGATATTGCTCGCGCAGCGTGGCTGCGGCGGTCTTGATGCGCACCGAGGAATCAGCGCCGCCCAGGCGGGCCGCGTCTTCCAGCGCTTCGAAGTAACCCATGGCCTGGTTGGCGCGGTGCGATTGATAGGCCTTCCAGCCCCACCAGCCGCCCCAGGCCAGCGCAACCGCCGTCACCAGCGTGACAACCAGCGTGCCGTAGCGCGCCCACCACGCCTTGATCGCGTCGAGTTTTTCCTGTTCTTCCAGATCGTATGCCATGCATTAACCCTTGTTATTCAATACTTCGGCCAATCCCGCCAAAGGGACTTGCTGTTGGGCTGTTTCGCCCTGCGCGTCGGCGCGCAGGAACTTCACGCTGGCCGTCTGCGCGGCCACTTCGTCGGCGCCAAGAATAACCGCAACCCGGGCGCCGCTGGCGTCGGCGCGCTTGAATTGCGACTTGAAGCCTGCGGAACCCGCATGCACGACGACCGACAGGCCGGCATCGCGCAGGTCTTCGCCAACCCGGGCAGCCAGGCGTTGCGCCTCTTCGCCCTGGTGCACGACATAGACGTCGCACTCGGCCAGCTGTTCGACCTGCACGCTCTGCTCCCAGAGATCCAGCAGGCGCTCCATGCCGATCGCGAAGCCCACCGCGGGTGCGGACTTGCCACCCAGCAGTTCGATCAGGCCATCGTAGCGGCCTCCGCCGCACACGGTACCCTGGGCGCCGAGGCGGTCGGTGACCCACTCGAACACGGTCAGGTTGTAGTAGTCCAGCCCGCGCACCAGGCGCGGATTCAGGCGGTACTCGATACCGGCGTCGGTCAGGCGCTGGCACATGCCATCGAAGTGCGCGCGCGATTCCTCGCCGAGGAAGTCGAACAGACGCGGCGCGCTGTCAGCCATTTCCTGCATGGCGGGGTTCTTGGTGTCCAGGACGCGCAAGGGATTGCTGTACATGCGGCGCTGGCCATCTTCGTCCAGGATGTCGCGGTGCTTTTCCAGGTGCTCGATCAGCGCCGCGCGGTGGGCGGCGCGTTCGGCCGGCTGACCCAGCGAATTCAGTTCCAGGCGCACGTCGGTCAGTCCCAGCAGCTTCCACAAGCGCGCCAGCATGACGATGAGCTCGGCGTCCACGTCGGGACCGGCGAAGCCCAGGGCCTCGACGTCGATCTGATGGAACTGGCGATAGCGGCCGCGTTGCGGGCGCTCGCGGCGGAACACGGGACCGATGGAATAGACACGCTGCGGGCGGTCGTAGAGCAGATTGTGTTCGATGGACGCGCGCACGATGCCAGCCGTCATTTCAGGACGCATGGTCAGCAGTTCGTCGTCGGGCCCGTCGGCGAAGGTGTACATCTCTTTTTCGACGATGTCGGTGACTTCGCCGATGCCGCGCGCGAACAGGCGCGTATGCTCAAGCACGGGCGTACGCACATTGCGATAGCCGTAGCTGCGCAGCCAACCGCGCACGATTTCCTCGAATTGTTCCCAGCGGGCGCTCGCCCCCGGCAACAGATCATTCATGCCGCGTACGGCGGCGACTTTCTGGAAAGCTTGAGTCATCTTGATCATGCCGCATCGCGCGCCGGCAAGCGCGCTAGCGGCCACACCCTTACTTTAATGAGAGGCAGGCGCGCCATAGCGGCGCGCGACGTAGTCTTCAACGATGGCCTGGAACTCTTCGGCGATATGGTCGCCCTTGAGCGTGACGGTGCGTTCGCCGTCCACGAACACCGGCGCGGCGGGTACTTCGCCGGTGCCCGGCAGGCTGATGCCGATATCGGCATGACGGCTTTCGCCCGGCCCATTGACCACACAGCCCATGACCGCGACGTTCATGCTTTCGACGCCGGGATACTGGGCGCGCCAAAGCGGCATCTGGCGGCGCAGGTAGGTCTGGATGCTGTCGGCCAGTTCCTGGAAGAACGTGCTGCTGGTACGGCCGCAGCCCGGGCAGGCGACGACCATGGGCGTGAACGCGCGCAAGCCCATGGTCTGCAGGATTTCCTGCGCCACGATGGCCTCGCGGCTGCGGTCGCCGCCGGGTTCGGGCGTGAGCGAAATGCGGATGGTGTCGCCGATGCCTTGCTGCATCAGCACAGCCAGCGCGGCGGTGGACGCCACGATGCCCTTGCTGCCCATGCCGGCTTCGGTCAGGCCCAGATGCAGCGGGTAGTCGCAGCGCGCGGACAGGTCGCGATACACGGCGATCAGGTCTTGCACATGGCTGACCTTGCAGGACAGGATGATGGCGTCGCGCCGCAGGCCGAGTTCTTCGGCGCGCTGCGCATTGCTGATGGCGGACACGACCAGCGCGTCGCGCATCACGGCTTGCGCTTCCCAGGGCTGGGCGCGCAGCTTGTTCTCGTCCATCTTGCGGGCCATCAGCTCGTGGTCCAGGCTGCCCCAGTTCACGCCGATGCGCACCGGCTTGTCGTAGCGGCAGGCCACCTCGATCATCTGCGCGAAATTGTCGTCGCGCCGCTTGCCCCCGCCCATGTTACCCGGGTTGATCCGGTACTTGGACAGCGCTTGCGCGCAATCGGGAAACTGCGTCAGCAGCTTGTGGCCGTTGTAGTGGAAATCTCCGACCAGCGGCACGTTCACGCCCATGCGGTCGAGTTGTTCACGGATGGCGATGACTTCGCGCGCGGCTTCCGGGGTATTCACGGTGATGCGCACAAGCTCGGAGCCGGCCTGAGCCAGCTCCTTGACCTGAATCGCGGTGGCGATGGCGTCCGCCGTATCGGTGTTGGTCATGGACTGGACCACGACCGGAGCGTCGCCGCCGATCCTCACGACGCGATCGCCCCACTTCACCGCCACCGAACGCGTGGCGCGGCGCTCAGCCGCCCCCACGGAGGGAGGCGGGGCATCCTGGCAAGGCAGAGAAGATTCTTGCATCGGTGGAACCGGGTTGTTACTTGGTCGACTTCGGCAGCCAGTCGGACGGCAGCCAGTGCTGCGGCAACCAGCCTTGCCAGAAGGCATACGCCACGCCGGCGACCAGCACCAGCACGATGGCGATGAGCCAGCCCCAGGAGGTCGACGACGAGCGCTCGTCGTCGGCGCCAGACTGGGGAATGGAGTGCGCCGAATGCAGGGCGCCCGGGCTGAGCTTCACCGGACCGGTGACGCGCGCCTTGGGATCCAGCGAATCGACGATGGCCTGCGAATCCGCGCCCAACAGGCGCGCATAGTTGCGCACCAGGCCTCGCAGCGAAACGCCGGTGGGCAGGTTTGCCCACTGCTCGTTTTCAAGGGCTTCGATCTGCTTCGTGGAAAACTTGATGCGGCTGGACACTTCGTCGAGCGACCAGCCCTTGGACTGGCGCAGCGCGCGCAATGCCGAGCCGATGCCACCCACAGCGCCTGCGGGCGTTTCTGAAACTGCAGAAGCGAAATCCTGCGTCATGCGTGCACCTGTTTAATTGGTATGGTCTGGCGCTGTGCGGCGTTCCGTTCGGTGATCCGGGTACGGTCGCGCACTTCTCCGGCCAGTTGGCCACAGGCCGCATCGATATCGTCGCCCCGGGTCTTGCGCACGGTGGTGATGATGCCGGCGTCCATCAGACGCTGGGCAAACACCTTCACCCGCGCCGAGTTCGAGCGCTTCAGGCCGGACTCGGGAAAGGGGTTGAACGGGATCAGATTGAGCTTGCAGCGCAGCTGGCGTGCAATTTGGATCAGTTCCTTGGCGTGCTGGTCGGTGTCGTTGATGCCGTCCAGCATGCAATATTCAAAAGTGATGAAGTCGCGCGGGGCGAACGCCAGGTAGCGTTCGCAAGCAGCCAGCAGTTCCTTCAACGGGTACTTCTTGTTCAGCGGCACCAGCTCGTCGCGCAGGGCATCGTTCGGTGCGTGCAGCGAAACGGCCAGCGCCACGGGACAGTCCTGCGACAGCCGGTCCATCATGGGGACCACGCCGGAGGTGGATACGGTGACGCGACGGCGCGACAGGCCGTAGGCATTGTCGTCCAGCATGAGGCGCAAGGCGGGCAGAACCTGGTCGTAGTTGAGCAGGGGTTCGCCCATGCCCATCATCACCACGTTGCTGATGACGCGGGTGTCTTCGGTGGCGCGGGCGCTTTCCAGGCGGGCGGTGCCGATGTCGGCCTCCAGCACGCGCTTGGCCCACCACAGCTGGCCGATGATCTCGCTGGTCTTCAGGTTGCGGTTGAAGCCTTGGTGCCCGGTGGAGCAGAAGCGGCAGTTCACCACGCAGCCAGCCTGGCTGGAAATGCATAGCGTGCCGCGGTCGTCCTCGGGAATGAAGACGGTCTCGATGGCATTGCCCTGCCCCACGTCGAACAGCCACTTGCGGGTGCCGTCGGTCGAGCGCTGCTCGATGTTGACGGGCAAAGCCTCGATGCGGCAATGCTGCGCAAGCTGGCCGCGGAAATCGCGGGCCAGGTCGGTCATGGCGTCGAACGAATCGGCGCCGCGCTGGTGCATCCAGCGCTGCAACTGGCGAGCCCGAAACGGCTTGCCGCCCCACTTTCCGACCAGTTCGGACAGGGCGGAGCCGTCTAGCCCCAGCAGATTGATTCGTTCGACGGTTTCCATGACCTGGGTAACACTAAAAAGCTAGAACAGAAGTTCCGCGAAAATCAACGGCTGTGGATGTTGATTTCGGGGAAGAAGAAAGCGACTTCGACAGCGGCCGTTTCCGGAGCGTCCGAGCCGTGCACGGCGTTGGCGTCGATGCTGTCGGCGAAGTCGGCGCGGATGGTGCCGGGAGCCGCCTTCTTGGGGTCCGTGGCGCCCATCAGGTCGCGGTTCTTCAGGATGGCGTCTTCGCCTTCCAGGACTTGCACGAACACGGGACCCGAGATCATGAAGTCGACCAGGTCCTTGAAGAAGGGGCGTTCCTTGTGCACGGCGTAGAAACGTTCGGCGTCGGCGCGCGACAGCTGGGCCAGGCGGGCAGCGATGACCTTCAGGCCAGCTTGCTCGAAACGGCCGACGATCTGGCCGATGACGTTCTTGGCGACGGCGTCGGGCTTGATGATCGAGAGGGTGCGTTGAATGGACATAAGAACTCCGAAAACTGATTTCTGACTTGGTTTCTGATGAATTGCCTGGCGTGGCTCTGCGCTTGTCGGTGTCACCCTTGAAGCGTCATCGCGCTGTCGGCGCACGGGCGGTCCGAAACGAATGCATGTTTCGGGCCGTCCCGAACCACGGGTCCAGGACAGGGATTCGACACTGCCTACCTGTCGGACTAGCCCGGAATCCTCAATGAATTCAGGGACTTCTAAAAGGTTTACAGTAACCCGGTATTCTAACACGCTGAGAAGACCGCATTACATCTTAAAATGTGCGGTTTGCCGCCCGCTTCCCTAGCCCGGGCGCCCCTGTTTGCCGGAACCCTGCAATGACTCAAGCTGCCCCCCCGAACGCCGCGAATGCCGCGAGCGACGCCCAGGAACTCTCCAAGAGCTTCGAACCCTCCGCACTGGAATCCCGCTGGTACGCCGAGTGGGACAAGCGCGGATATTTCAAGGCGGGCCAGCACGTAAAAACGGGGACCGAAAGCCAGCCCTACGTCATTCAGTTCCCGCCGCCCAACGTGACGGGTACCCTGCACATGGGCCACGCCTTCAACCAGACCATCATGGACGGCCTGGTGCGCTACCACCGCATGCGGGGCGACGACACCGTATTCATCCCTGGCACCGACCACGCCGGCATCGCCACACAGATCGTGGTTGAGAGACAACTGGACGCCCAGAAGGTTTCCCGCCATGACCTGGGCCGCGAGAAATTCGTGGAAAAGGTATGGGAGTGGAAGGAAAAATCCGGCAATGCCATTACCGAACAAGTCCGCCGCCTGGGCGCCTCGGCCGACTGGCCGCGCGAATATTTCACCATGGACGAGCGCATGTCGCGTGGCGTGGTGGAAACTTTCGTGCGCCTGCATAAACAGGGACTGATCTATCGCGGCAAGCGCCTGGTCAACTGGGACCCGAAGCTGCTGACGGCTGTGTCCGACCTGGAAGTGGTGTCCGAGGAAACCGACGGCCACATGTGGCACATCCTCTACCCCTTCGTCGACGGCCCGCAAACCATCGTCGACAAGGACGGCCAGACCGTCACGCTGCGCGGCCTGACCATCGCGACCACCCGCCCGGAAACGATGCTGGCCGACGGCGCTCTGTGCGTCCACCCCGAAGACCCGCGCTACAAGCACCTGGTCGGCAAGGAAGTGGAACTGCCGCTGTGCGACCGCAACATCCCCATCATTGCGGACGATTTCGTCGACCCCGAATTCGGCACGGGCTGCGTAAAGATCACCGGCGCCCACGACTTCAACGACTACGCCTGCGCGATGCGCCACGATCTGCCCCTGATCGTGATCTTCACGCTGGACGCCCACGTCAACGAGAACGGCCCCAAGCAATTCCAGGGCATGGAACGCTACCAGGCGCGCAAGGCCGTGGTGGCGCAGCTGGAGGCCGAAGACTATCTGGTCAAGGTCGAGCCGCACAAGATGATGCAGCCCAAGGGCGACCGCACCGGCGTCGTGCTGGAACCGATGCTGACGGACCAATGGTTCGTGGCGATGAGCAAGCCCGCTCCCGAAGGCACGCTGAACCCGGGCAAGAGCATTACCGAGGTCGCGCTGGAAGTGGTGGCCGACGGCCGCATCCAGTTCTACCCGGACAACTGGACCACCATCTACAACCAGTGGCTCAACAACATCCAGGACTGGTGCATTTCGCGCCAGCTCTGGTGGGGCCACCAGATTCCCGCCTGGTACTCCGAGGACGGCCAGATCTTCGTGGCGCACGACGAAGCCGAAGCCAATGCCCAGGCCCGCGCGGCCGGCGTGACCGGCGAGCTCAAGCGCGACCCGGACGTGCTGGATACCTGGTTCTCGTCGGGCCTGGTGCCCTTCACCACGCTGGGCTGGCCGGAAAACACTCCCGACCTGCAGCGCTATCTGCCGTCCAGCGTGCTGGTCACGGGCTTTGACATCATCTTCTTCTGGGTCGCCCGCATGGTGATGCTGACCACCCACCTGACCGGCCACATCCCGTTCAAGCACGTCTACGTGCACGGCCTGATCCGCGATGCCGACGGCCAGAAGATGAGTAAGTCCAAGGGCAATACGCTGGATCCAGTCGATCTGATCGACGGCATCGACCTGGACGGCCTGGTGACCAAGCGCACCTACGGCCTGATGAATCCGAAACAGGCAGGCGCCATCGAAAAGGCCACGCGCCGCCAGTACCCGGACGGCATCCCCGCCTTCGGCACCGACGCGCTGCGCTTCACGATGGCCGCCTACGCTACGCTGGGCCGCAACATCAACTTCGACCTGAAGCGCTGCGAAGGCTACCGCAACTTCTGCAACAAGCTGTGGAACGCCACGCGCTTCGTGCTGATGAACACCGAAGGCCACGACCTGACCGGTCCGGAAACCGGCGAAACGTCCTTCGTGGACCGCTGGATCGTCAGCCAACTGCAGGCGCTGGAGGCGGACGTGGCGCGCGGCTTTGCCGACTACCGCTTCGACAACATCGCCAATTCGCTCTACCGCTACGTGTGGGATGAATACTGCGACTGGTATCTGGAACTGGCCAAGGTGCAGATCCAGACCGGCACGCCGGCCCAGCAGCTGGGTACGCGCCGCACGCTGATCCGCGTGCTGGAAGGCGTGCTGCGCCTGGCACACCCGATCATTCCGTTCATCACGGAAGAGCTCTGGCAAAAGGTGTCGGTGGTGGCCGGCAAGCGCAAGGAAGGCGTCGCCGACAGCGTCAGCGTCCAGCCCTACCCGCAGGCCAATCCCGCCGCGGTCGACACCGCCGCCGAAGCCGATGTCGCCGAACTGAAGGCCCAGGTCGAAGCCGTGCGCGCGCTGCGCGGCGAGATGAATCTGTCGCCCGCCCAGAAGGTGCCGCTGTGCGCCCAGGGCGATGCCCCCACCCTCAGCCGCAACGCGCCGTACCTGGCCGCGCTGGCCAAGCTGAGCCAGGTCGAGGTGCTGGACGCCCTGCCCGACGCCGGCGCGCCGGTCCAGGTCGTGGGCAACAGCCGCCTGATGCTGCACGTCGAAATCGACGTAGCGGCGGAGCGCGTGCGCCTGGACAAGGAAATCGCGCGCCTGGAAGGCGAAATCGCCAAGGCCAACGGCAAGCTGTCGAACGCCAGCTTCGTCGAGCGCGCGCCGGCTGCCGTGGTCGAGCAGGAGAAAGCACGCATGGCGCAGTTCGGCGAGACGCTCGAAAAGGTGCGCGAACAGCGCGCCAAGCTGGGCAACTAAGCCCTATCGCTGCGCTGGAAGCAAAAACCCCGGACTTTTGTTCCGGGGTTTTTGTTTGTCTGCCGCGGCAAGACATGCGCGGCGCAGGGATCGCCGGCAAACCTGCAGTTGAAGAAGTTTCAGGAGGCCTTGGGCAGCTTGGGCCGGGATGGCCGGCGCCGCTTGACCGGCTCCGGCAGCGGAGTACCCGCCAACTCGGCCAGAAAGCGCTCGTCGGCCAGGGTCAACATCCCTTTTGCGCGAGCAGCTTCGATCAGTTCGGGACGCCGGGCAACGGTCAGATCCAACGAACGCTCGCGCCGCCAGCGGGCGATGTTCGCGTGATGCCCGCTAAGCAGAGGCGCCGGCACGGGTTCGCCTTGGTAGACCTCGGGGCGCGTGTAGTGTGGACTGTCCAGCAGGCCGGACAACGCGTCGTTGAAGGAATCCTGCAGCGCGGATTCACCGTCGTTGAGCACGCCGGGCAACAGGCGCACGGCTGCGTCGATCACGGCGAGCGCGGCAATTTCCCCGCCCGACAACACGAAGTCGCCCAGCGAGATTTCCTGCGTGACGCAGCGCGCAATGAAACGCTGGTCCACGCCTTCGTAGCGGCCGCAAATGAGGATGAGACCCTCGCTTGCAGCCAGGGATTCGGCGCCCGCCTGATCGTAGCGCCGGCCGACCGGAGCCAACAGCGCGACAGGGGCGCGGCCCAGGCCAAGCGCTGCGCGCGCGTCCTGGGCAGCATTGACGGCGGCTTCCAGAGGCCCCGCCATCATCACCATTCCGGGGCCACCGCCATAGGGGCGGTCGTCCACGGTACGGTGCACGTCGTGCGTGAAATCGCGAGGATTCCAGGCATGCAGGGACCACCGGCCCTGGGCATGCGCCCGGCCGGTGACACCCAGGTCCCGCACTACCCCGAACATTTCGGGAAAGAGCGTAACGACGTCTATACGCATCAAATATCCGCCGGCCAGTCGCTGTCTATGCGGCGAGCTGACAAATCGACGGCGTGTATGTGCGCGCGCACGAACGGAACAAGCATTTCGGCGGGCCGGCCCTTGGCGTTCAGGATGGGCTCGGGACCTTCAGCCCCAGCCTGTTGGCGCAAGACCCTCAGAACGGCGTGAGCGCCGTTGTCGAGGACCTCGTCGACCACGCCCAGCAGCGCAGGTTCGCCGTTGGCGCTGGTGTACAGCGCGCAACCGATGAGATCGACCCAGTAGTATTCGTCTTCCTCGGGCGCGGGAAAGGATCCCCGCGGCGCCTGCACGGAACAACCGCGCAGGGCTTCGGCCTGATCGCGATCCGCAATGCCCGCCAGCTGAGCCACCACGGTGGCTCCTTGCGAACGGGCTTGCACGACCTTGTATGCGACAGGCGCAGACGCGACAACGCCCCGCGCCAGTTCAGGCACAGGGCGAGTCAACCACCATTGAGATGCTGAGAGCAGCACTTCGGCATTGGCCGAATGTGGCTGCACCTTGACCCAGCCTTTCACACCGTAGGCTGCACTGATGCGGCCCAGCTCGATCAAATCCGTCGGCGCCGCGTTGGAGGTTGCGGCATCAGGCATGTATCGTGCTCTTGGTAACTATGAAGCAGCTATGAATGGCAGCTTTTAAGCGCAGTAAAGCTCAGGGCTCGGTATGCGACGCAGGCAATTAAGCCGCGGCGGAAACCTTGGCCGAGTACTCTTTGACCAGACGCTCGACAGCAGGCGACAGCTGGGCGCCGTTGCCGGTCCAGTGCTGCACGCGATCCAGCGCAATGCGCAGGTTTTCCGTGCCTTCGCTGGCTACGGGGTTGTAGAAACCCACGCGCTCGATGAAACGGCCGTCGCGACGGTTACGCGAATCGGTGGCCACCAGGTTGTAAAACGGACGCTTCTTGGACCCACCGCGGGCCAGGCGAATCACCACCATAGGTAATCCCTTGAATTAGTTGTGAAA
Organism: Achromobacter sp. SD115; assembly: GCF_017355315.1. Taxonomy (NCBI): domain Bacteria; kingdom Pseudomonadati; phylum Pseudomonadota; class Betaproteobacteria; order Burkholderiales; family Alcaligenaceae; genus Achromobacter; species Achromobacter sp. SD115. The sequence continues at coordinate 75,650 of NZ_JADIJM010000020.1, forward strand.
AACGGGAAATTCTAGCACTTAAACAAGCCTGCTGGCAAATGGCAGTGCCGAATTGTGCGTAGCGGCGCGTTTTGTATCCTAAAACACCACATCCGGGTATTCTACAAACACGGGCCGGGGCCCGCGCCGCAGTTCGAAGTGTAGCCGCCCCGCCCCTCTCGTGCCTGTCTTAGTGCGTCAGAACTCAGTGCGTGTGAAGAAATAACCCGATTGAGGAGATCGGTTTTATGTCGACCTACGCAAGACCCCGCGCTTCGATCCCACCTGCCGCCTGTCCATGGCGCCGCCACCGCACCTGCTTCAAACCATCCCCCTGATGGCGGCCGATCTGCCGCCTGCCTCTGCTTTTTTCAGCGGTTTTCCCCCAACTTCCTCTCACCGGAGGGTGCACCACCATGAAGAATCAGAAATCAGTCTTCACCCCTGTCGCGCGCCTGGCCCTGGCGGGCTTGCTGGCGGGCGCCTTGGCCATGCCGCTTGCAGCCTCGGCCCGTGTCATGGGAGCCGCCCTGACGACCGCCTCCGGCAAGGTCACCGCAGTGGACCCGGCCACCCGGACCATCACGCTGCAGGGCGAAAACGGCAATAGCGTGGACATCCAGGCTGGCCCCGATATCCGCAACTTCCAACAGATCAAGCCGGGCGATACGCTGACGCTCGACTACTACGAGTCGGTGGCGGTGGACGTGCGCCCGGCCGGATCCGGCATTCCGGAGGTCAAGACCGAAACCGCGGCGACCCGCAGCGCCAAGGGAGCCATGCCTGGTGGCGCAGCCGGACGCCAGACCACCATCACCGCCGAGATCTGGCACATCAACAAGAGCGCCAACCTGGTGACGCTGAAGGGCCCGCAAGGCGGCATGCGCACCATCCAGGTCCAGGATCCGGCCCTGCAGGCACGCCTGCAGCAGTTGAAGGAAGGCGACCTGGTGGATTTCACCATTACCCGGGCAGTCGCGGCGGCCATCCGCAAATAAGCAGGGGCTCCGCCCATGCGAAAGGGCCCGCCTTGCGGCGGGCCCTTCTACGTGGCGCGTACTACCGGCAACCGGTCAGCGCCGCCGCAAGAAATGCACCCCGCGGCCATCGACCTCTTGTTGCGCCACCAGCACATTGCCGGTCTGGCGGGCGAACGCCTGGAAGTCGCGGATCGCATTGCGGTCCGTGGTGATGACCCGCAGCACCTCACCGCTGGCCATCTGCGCCAACGCCTTCTTGGCGCGCAGGATAGGCAAGGGGCAGGTCAGACCGCTGGCATCGACTTCGTGCTCGAAGGATGGCGCCTGCGCGCCGCCATCAAGGCTGGTATCCGCCCCGTTCATCACAGACGCTCGTCCACCCATTGCTGCACGCTGGCGATCGCCGCGGGCAAGGCTGCCAAGTCCGTGCCGCCGCCCATGGCCATGTCGGGACGGCCGCCGCCCTTGCCACCCACCTGGGCAGCCACGAAGCCGACCAGGTCGCCCGCCTTGACGCGGCCGGTCAGGTCGGCGGTAACGCCGCCCACCACACTGATCTTGCCGTCGGCCGAACCCGTGGCCAGCAACACGACTGCCGGTTTCAGGCGGTCTTTCAGGTTGTCGACCATGCCGCGCAATGCCTTGGGGTCCACGTCGCCAATGCTGGCGGCCAGGACCTTGATGCCCTTGACGTCAACTGCGGCGCTGGTCGCCAGATCATTGCCGGCGCTGGCGGCAAGCTTGTTGCGGGACTGTTCCAGGTCCTTCTCGAGGCTCTTGACCTGTTCCTGCACCTGCGCGATGCGCGCCGGCAGGTCCGCCGGCGTGCTGCGCAGCATGCCCGCAACCTGGGTCAGCAAGGCGTTCTGGTTCTGCACCCAGGCCAGCGCGTTGTCGCCAGTGATGGCCTCGATGCGACGCACGCCAGCGGCCACGCCGCCTTCGGACACGATCTTGAACAGGCCGATGTCGCCCGTGCGGCTGACGTGGGTTCCGCCGCAGAGTTCGCGCGAGAAGCCGATGTCGAGCACGCGGACCGTGTCGCCGTATTTTTCCCCGAACAGCGCCATGGCGCCGCCCTTGACGGCGTCGTCGTAGGCCATGACCTGCGCCACGGTGGGCTGGTTGGCCAGGATCTCGGCGTTGACGATGGCTTCGACGCGAGCGATCTGCTCGGCGGTCAGCGGCGCATCCTGGGCGAAGTCGAAGCGAGTCTTGTCGGGATCCACCAGCGAGCCGCGCTGCTGCACGTGCGCGCCCAGCACCTGGCGCAGCGCCTTGTGCATCAGGTGAGTGGCCGAGTGGTTGCGCACGGTGCGGGCGCGGCGGACCGCGTCGACGCGCGCAAGCAGCGTATCGCCCACCGACAGCGTGCCGGACTCGAGCTCGCCGTGGTGGCCGAAGACCCCGGCCTGGATCTTCAGGGTGTCGGCCACGGCGAAACGCACGCCGTCGGCTTCCAGCAGGCCGGTATCGCCGACCTGGCCGCCCGACTCCGCGTAGAACGGGGTGGCATCCAGCACGACGACCGCGCTCTGGCCGGCCTGGACCTGCTGGACCTGCGTGCCGTCCACGTACAGGGCCGTGACCTTGACGCCATCCAGTTCCAGTTTTTCGTAGCCTTCGAAGCGCGTGTCCGCGCCTTCGTAGCTCAGGCCCTCGGCCATCTTGAACTTGCCGGCGGCGCGCGCCTGGTCGCGCTGGCGTTCCATGGCGACCTCGAAGCCGGCCATGTCCACGTCCACTTCGCGTTCGCGGCAGATGTCGGCCGTCAGGTCCACCGGGAACCCGTAGGTGTCGTACAGCGTGAACAGGGTCATGCCATCCAGTTGGCCGCCCTTGGGCACATTGGCCAGGGCGGTGTCGAGGATACGCATGCCGTGCTCCAGCGTTTCGCCGAAGCGTTCTTCTTCCTGCTTGAGCACCTGGGCCACGCGCTCGGCGGTGGCGGCCAGCTCCGGATAGGCTTCGCCCATTTCGGCGACCAGATCGGGCACCAGGCGGTGAAAGAACGGCTTGGTCTGGCCCAGCTTGTAGCCGTGGCGCAGCGCGCGGCGGACGATGCGGCGCAGCACGTAGCCGCGGCCTTCGTTGCTGGGAATCACGCCGTCGACGATCAGGAACGAGCAGGCGCGGATGTGGTCGGCGATGACCTTGAGCGAATTGTCTTCCAGGTTCTTGATGCCCGTTTCGCGCGCGGCGGCGGCGATCAGATGCTGGAACAGATCGATTTCGTAGTTGGAATGCACATCTTGCAGCACGGCGGCGATGCGTTCCAGGCCCATCCCGGTATCGACACAGGGACGCGGCAGGCGCGGCATGTTGCCGGCGGCATCGCGTTCGAACTGCATGAACACCAGGTTCCAGATCTCGATGTAGCGGTCGCCGTCTTCCTCGGGCGATCCCGGGGGGCCGCCCCAGATCTCGGGGCCATGGTCATAGAAGATTTCCGAGCACGGGCCGCAAGGACCGGTATCCGCCATCTGCCAGAAGTTGTCCGACGCGTAGCGCGCGCCCTTGTTGTCGCCGATGCGGATGATGCGCTCGGTCGGCACGCCGACTTCCTTGGCCCAGATGTCGTAGGCTTCGTCGTCTTCCTGGTAGACCGTGACCCAGAGCTTCTCGGCGGGCAGCTTGTAGACCTGGGTCAGCAATTCCCAGGCGTACTGGATGGCGTCGCGCTTGAAGTAGTCGCCAAAGCTGAAATTGCCCAGCATTTCGAAGAACGTATGGTGGCGGGCGGTATAGCCCACGTTCTCCAGGTCATTGTGCTTGCCGCCGGCGCGCACGCTGCGCTGCGACGAGGTGGCACGCGTATAGGACCGCGATTCCTTGCCCGTGAAGACGTCCTTGAACTGGACCATGCCCGAATTGGTGAAGAGCAAGGTCGGGTCGTTGCCGGGGACGAGCGACGACGAAGGAACAATGGTGTGTCCCTTGGACTTGAAGAATTGCAGAAACTGCTGGCGAATCTCGGAGGATTTCATCGTGGGCGAAGCAGAATTTAGGCGAATTTTTGATTATAGAGGGTTGGCGGGGATCCCAGGAAAACCGGCCTCGCAGCAGCCTCAGCGCACGCAGACATAGCCGGTGGTCCAGCCTTCCGTCTCGGTCCATTTCCCGCCCGCTGAAACAATCACGGCCTTGTAGCCGGCGGGGCACGAGCACTCGCCAGTCCGGGGATTCGCAGTGGACGTGCCGGTGTAATGGTAGCAACCCAATGGGTTGTTGAAGCTGTACGCCCCGCCGAAGCCGCCGCTTGCGGGCCCCCAGGCCTGGGACTGGCATGTCAGCAGCTCTCCCTGCTCCGAGGTGGCCATGGCGCCGGTGGCGACACTGCATGGCTGTCCCACGCTGGCGCGCGCGCCGACGGTAAGATGCGATCCCACCCGCGCCGAGGACGCGACGCTCAGTTCCCCCTGCAGCTGCGGATCGCGCGTATCCCGGATCCTGATGTAGCGGTCCAGATCCGGACCGCCACCGTCCGCTCCCGCCCACAGGGCGAGCGTGCCTGGCGCGTAGACCGGCCCCCCGGACGCCGCCGGATTGGCGAAACTGAACGCCGCGCCGCGCACCAGACCCGGCGACGCCGGCCACACCGCCCCGCCATAGCCGCCGGCCGCATCGATAACGGCAGCGATGCCGGTCAAGTCAATGAATTGCGTCCCCGTTTTCAACAAGGGCGTGGCGCTGTAGACCAATCCATCCATCCGACAGCGTTCGCCCGGGCACGCCCGCGACCTGACGATCTGGATCTGCGCCGAGAAACCCATGGAGGACCGCTCGGGAAAATCAGCCGGCAGCAGCCCCAGGCCGCGCAATTCGCCCACGGTGGGCGCAAGCGGGTCCGCGAACAATGGAACCCCCTGTTCGCTACGTGGCAAATCTCCCTTGGCAAGAATGGCGGAATGCCGAGCCAACACCTCGGTTAGCGCCAGGCGGATCTGCGTCAACCATACGCCGGAGGCACGGGCTGCTGCGTCTTCGACCCGCTGCACCGCCTGGCCGGACGCCCAAATGGCCGCCATGGCGCTCAAGGCCAACGCCACCACCAGTCCGGGCAATGAGAACCCGCGCTGACGCAGCCAAGCCGCGGCGCCCCCCGATGGAGCCGTCATGCACCAGACGGGCGGGCTCATTTTGCGACGAACACGAAGGTGTTGACGTCGCCCGGGCTGCACTGGGCCTGGGCCAAGGCCGCGCGGTAAGGCACGCTGGGTGTCGCAAACGCGTCCTTCACGAGCCTGAGTCCACCGCCCCCTCCACCGATCGAAATGGTCTCGGACATCCGCTGCAGCACCGAGGCCAGCGACGGGCAGGCAGCCTGGCTGACGTTGGTCAGCTTGATGGAAAACGCGGAACCCTGCCCCGCGCTGCCGAACGAGGCGGCAGCGACCTCGACCACCCCATTGCCTCCCACGCCGCTGCCGCCCAGGCCATGGGCGATGCGCGCCGCGCCCCCGGACCCATCGACGGCCAGCACGCTGGACTCCCGCAAGGCGTTGGCCATGGCGCCGGTGTCCAACCCTGCATACGGAGTGACCCCGCCCCCCTGCGCATTGGTCTTCATGCTGGCAATGAAACGCTGCAATTCCTCGCCCACCTTGGGCACCTTGTTCTCAACGACGTAGGCGCCGATGGCCGGAATGCCGACGATCGCAATCAACAGGACAATGGCGGTGACGATGGAGACCTCCATCAACGAAAAGCCGCGCTGCCGGCTGGCGCGGAACGGGATTGCGTGTACGTAGTGCATGGTTGCTTTCCTCGTGAGATATAGCGCGCGGGCCGATTGGCGCCGCGTGCCTGATGCAGCCCCTATTGGCTGGCATAGAAATTGGTCAGGGCCTGGCGCAGTTCATCGATCACGCCGTAATGCCAGAGCGTGATGCCCAGTACGGCGCCCACGGACGAGAGCAGCAACGCCCAGCGCAACACCGATGCCTGGCGGCGCACCCGCGCCAACAGGCGCGATTCGACGCGCAGCCGCACCTGCGCCAGTCCGGCCTCCATGCCCAGGGCATCCATCATGTCGGCCATGTACCACCATGTGTCCGCGTCCAGCAGGCCCGTGCCGAAGATCTCCGGACCGGTCTGGCCGCCGTCTATCCGCCCCAGCATGTCCAGCAGATGCCCATGCATCCAGGGCGCGGCATCGCGGGCCTGCACGGCCAGGGCGCGCCGCAAACGGGTGTCGGCCGCGCCGTGCTGCCTGACCAGCACGGCCAGCAGCGCAAGAAAGCGGATGGCGTGGAAATCCCGGTAGAGCCGCCAGAGCAGCCAGCGGTCCAGCCGCGGCCGCAGGGCTCCCGTGTAGCGCGGCAGCGACCACAAGCTCAGCAGGACAAGGCCCAGCGACAGCACCAGCCACAAGGCCAGCCATTGCCTCAACCCGCGGGCCAGCGTGAACAGCGCGCGGGTCAGGCGGCCGTACTCCTCCGTGGGTACGGCCTGGAACACCTGCTGCAAGCGCGGCACGCTGAAAAATGGCACGGCACATAGCAAGGCGAATGCCACGGCTGCCGCCGCGACGCCCGCCGCCGCGGCCGATATCAGCGCCAGCCACGCATCCGACGCCAACCGTACGGCCCGCGCCACATCCCGCAACGCGGCGGACAGATCACCGCCTTCTTCCTGCACGCAGCTGAGCAGCACGCACTCACTCGACGGCAGCGTGTCCGCCCAGGCCGCGCCCAGATCGCCGCCGGCCTCCAGGTACCTGCCCGCCCAATGCCTCGACAGCCGCCCGCGCACGGTATCTTCGCCATGACGGCTCGCATCGTCATCGAAAACGTCGCGCAGGTTCTTGCGGCCTTGCGTGCCTTCCACCAGGTCCGCCAGATACTCGTAGTAGTCCGCGCGTCCCGCTCGAAAGCGCAATGCATCCAGACGCAGCGAGAGGGAGCGGCCAGAGGTGCCGCTGGGGAAAGCATGCAGCAACATGGACTTAGCCATGACAGCCCCCGCTGGATCCGGCGCCCTGTCCGGGCAACGCCGCTGGCACATCGAAGCGGCGCAGCAAGGCGCGCGGGTCAACTTCTCCGCGGCTGACTTTGTAGAGGGCGCAGTCCCGCGCCAGCGCGCCACGCGTGGCCTCGCCGCGCCAGGCGGCCGGCCCGGCGGCCTCGGCCTGGCGCTTCAGCCCTACGTTGTCGCGCGTGCGCACGCGCTCAAGAAAGCCTTCGGTGCGCTCGGGCTCGAGCATTTCGGCCGCCACGCTGCGACCCGCGATGCCGTTCAATTCAGGCAATTGCGGACGCCTGCATGCGCTGCAACCCGCTACATTCCTGACCCTGAGGGCGGCAGAGTCCAGCAGGTACTCCTGCTGCATCCGCTTCAACCATGTCTGCCAGTCGGGGCGCTTGCCGCCCCCGCCGGATCTCGCCCACAGGCTGTCCACCGGCAACGAGCAATGGCTGCACAGGCGCGGCAGCAGGGTCTGGTAGACCAACAACTTGAGGATGCCGGGCGTGGCCAGAAAATCGCGCGACACGCCGATCGCGTCCGACGCCAGGCGTTCAGGTATCAGCACGGCGCCAGCGGCGTGGGTGGTGGTGTACAGGCTGACGCCAGAACCCGCCAGGTCCATGAAGGCCCGGCCGGTATCGACGTCCCGGATCTCGCCGATGAGCAGATCGTTCATCGCCGAGCGCTTGAGGGTCTTGAGCTTGGCGTCGAAGGCCGGCCAGGCGGATTCGGCCAGCGCGCCCCCCAGCGTATTCTGCAGGGCGTTGTCGATGATGTATTCGACCGGATCTTCCAGTGTGATGGCCTTGCGGGTGGAAGCGATGCCGCGCATCAGCGTCGCAATGGTGGTCGACTTGCCCGAACCGACCACGCCCGCCAACACGATGGCCCCGCCTTCGCGCTCGCGCGCCCGGGCCAGGGTTTCGACCTGCGCCGGCAGATAGCCCAAGGCGAGCAGATCGGCGTCGGCGGTCGCATCCAGCCGCAATATGCGCAGGCAGACCGAGGGACCGGCATCGGTGGCCAGCGAAGCCCAGCGCAGCACGATGGACACGCCATCAAGGTCCAGCGCGATGCGCCCTTGCTGCTCCAGTGCCGGATCGAACACCGCGCCATTGCCGCCCCTGACCTCCATCCACGCCACCGCGAGAACCTCCAGCAGCGTCGCGTTGGACAACCCCGCGAAGCGTTCCGTACCGACGTATTCGCCGCCGATGGTGTAGCGGATCTCGCAAGCTTCGCGCCGCCGGTTGACGTTGATGTGCACATCGCTCGCCCCCTGGGCCACGCCCCAGCGCACGATGTCCAGGAACAATGCCGCCAAGGCCGAGGCGCGCTCTTCCTGCCTTTCCTTGCCGCGCCCAGCCAGCCCGGGCGCCGCCAACTGCCCCCGGGCGATCATCAGCAGCAGCGGTGCGGGCAGTTGATAGCGCGGCACTTGCGCCTGCCGGTAACCCCGGGCCTGCACCATGCGCTCGACTTCGTCGATCTGGTCGCCCAGCGTGTAATCCTTTACCGCAAACACGGCGACCTCGCCGCTTTCGAGCAGCACGGGGCACAGCCTGCCAGCGAGCGCCGCGAGATCGAAATCGCGTCCGAGCGCCCGCGCGAACGCCGGCTGCAAGCGGGCGATATCTTCGGGCGTTTGAAGCTGGGGCGGCTCCCGGACCTCCGCCATGGCGAGCGCCACATCGGGATACGGCGCGACGGGCTGCAAGGCATGCACGGTCATGGCTGGCCCCTGCCCGCATCGACGCAAGCTGTGCGTTCGATGTCGCCGCGACGCAGCCTCACGCAGCCGTCGTCGATGGCCAGTAACTGGTAAGCGCGCGCATCAGCGCCTCCCGCGACGGGCGCGCCTTTGCCAGCCTGGTAGCGAAGCACGGCGCCATTGATCGCGACGTCGGCGTTCAGGCGCCGCGCGGGGCCGAAGATCGCCATCACGCGGATATCGTCGGACGCCTTGGCGGACGGCGTCATCGGTGTCGCGGATTCGGTTCCCGAACGGCATAGGCCGGGGACCCGGCAGTCCGCCAAGGCGGCCGCCGCGTCCGCGCGCAGCAAGGCGCGCACGGTTTCCGTTTCTGGCCACGGCCGCGGTTCCTCGGCGGCCTGCGGCGACGGCTGGCCATGGGCGGCCGGCACTAGCGCGGCCGACACAAGCAGACGACCGATGAATCCTGCCGCGAGATTCGGGCGGGTGGCGCCGCCCCTATTCCTGTTCATAGATTTCTCCCTGTAGTTCGGCGACCAGCGTGCTGGAGACGAGGCTGGGTCTGGGTTGCGCCTGGATGTCCAGCGACAGCCGGGACCATTTGGCCGCCGTGACCACGCCGTCCAGCAGCGCGAAGGAGCGCAGCGGCCCGCGCAAGGTGATGGCACGGCTGCGGAGGGCTGGCCGCGCCGCGTAGGTGACGCCAGCCTGCCCGGCGGCGGATGGCGATTGCGCAGGCAAGGGCAGCGGCAATGCCGCCGCCAGGACAACGGAGGTAAAAGCCGCCCGCATCCGCTGCAACGCGGCGACCAGCCCGGTGTCGATCTGCAGCGAGGTGGGCAGAACCAGGTCCGCCAGCCATATCGGCGAGGAGGCCATGCGCCAAGACAGCGTGGCCTCCTCAAGCGGCTGAAATGAGACCTGCCAGCCGACAGGCCGCAACGCGTGCAAGACGTCGTTGGCGGCCTGAGGATGGACTCTTACGTAGACAGCGGAACAATTCCAGGCCTGCTCCCCGGCCAGGCAGCGCGCGCGGCTCAGCGCCCAGCCCCGCATCTGTATGGGCAACCTGCCCAAGCCCTCCAGCAGGCGGGTGACTTCGGCGGGAGCGTGGACCACGGTGTTTTGCAGCTGGGCCTGATAGGGATCCGGCTGCGGCGCCGGGCCCTGCGTATCGGCATGAGCGAGCCGTTCGCGGCCGGACCATGGAACGATCAGGCTGTTCCACAATTGCGGAGCAACTGCGGCAAGCCCCGCGCAGGCCAGGAATAGCCGGAACGCGAAAGGCAGCTCGGCCCAGCGCGACGACACCACAAGCAGACGCGCGGCCGGGTCTGCCGCCTGCATCAGCAAGGCCCAGGCCTCGTCGGCTTCATGCGCCGGCAGCGCGGGCCGCTGGGCCCGCAACAGCGCCTGCTCGCGCAAGGCCTCGTCGATCGTGGCATATATCTTGTCCGTCTGCGACAGCACGGTGCCGCGCTGCGCCGCCACCAGCCAATGCCCGCCGCTGGGCAAGCGGATCAGGCTGTGGCCGCCATCCGGGTACAGCAGGGCATACAGTTGCGCGGCCGCCTGGATGTATCCATGTCCGCGCCGCGCCGCCCGCGAACCGCCCCGCCAGGATGGGCGCATGCGGCCATAGCCTGCCACCATGGCCGGCGCTCCGCCCACAACATAGTGGCTGGCCCGCAGGCGGCGTCCGCGCGAACGGGCCAGCGCTGGAATGTTGGAGCCGATCAGGGCGAACCAGCGCAGGCCGAATGCCAAGGTACGGCCTGTGTCCGGAACGTCAAGCAAGAAGGTGGGAGGGACGCGTTCCATGCCTAGTACCCTTCCTCGACCTGGGCGGTCACCAGCACCAGGGTCGTCATGCGTTCCGAGGAGGCGCTGTCCAGGCCACCGGCGATGAGCGGCAGCCCCGGCGCGAGCCGTTGGCGGTCATGCTGGTCCTGGCTGCGGTCGAAACCGGAAACGATGATGGGCTGGCCGGGACGCAGCTCGACCTGCTGCACCGTACCGTTGCCGTCGATCGTGACCTGCTGCACCTGCACCTGGTTGCCGCGCTCGCCGAACGTGATGGTCTTCAGGGGCTGGGCGACCGCGTTGTCATAGGCGAGCGACAGCAGGATCTGCCCGTCCTCCTGGATGTCCGGCAACAGCGTCAGGAACGAACCTACCGTTTCTTCCTTCTGGCTGATGGATACCGCCGGCAGCGAGCCGTTGGCGCCCCCCGCCGTGGTACCGGGGACCGCCGTGCTCTGCACCCGGTCGATGTAGCTGAACGTGGTTCTTACCGCATGGGTGACCGGACGGCGGTTCAAGGTCAGGATGGGGACCTTGTTGTGCCGTACGACGGCCCCCATCGTGCTTAGCGCGGAAACAATGGCCTGCGTGCCCTGGAATGGCCCCCTGGACATGGAAGCGTCCAGGCTGCCCCCGCCCGCCCCCGCGCCGGGCAGCGCCAGCCGCGCTGCCGTCCCGGCCGCGGCGTAGACGACGTTCCAGTCGATGCCGCCCGACGTGGCATCGTTGGCGACGACGGTGATTTCCTCGAACACCAGCCGCACCCGGCGGGTCAACGCCTTGTTCTCCCGCTCGAGGTAGCGGGCGACACGTTCCAGCGCCTCGGGCGTGTCCGTGACGACGATGGAGGTTGCGCCCTCCACCGCCTCGGCCACCACGCCGGACCGCGTCAGGAACGGCGCGATGTTGGCACGCAGGATCGCCATCGCGTCGTGCTGCCCCGCCGACAAGGATGTGTTGGAGGTGCTTTCAAAGCCTTCGCCCTCCGGGCTGCCCTCCCGGCCAAGGCGCACATCCACCTTGCTGCTCAGCGACAAGGCGCGCAAATCGAACACGCGGGTCTCGGTGCGGTAGAACTCGAGCGCATTGTGCTCGTAACGCCAATGCACCGAGAAGCGCGCGGCCAGCGCGTCGAGCAGGTCCGCCAGCGGCTGCCCGCCAGCACGGATCTCCAGGCTGGCCGGCGCCGGAACGGACAAGGCGCCGTTGACGGCCAACCGGGGCAGGAACAATTCCAGCGGCAGCAAGGCATCCGGCCGCACCCGCACTGCGATGCCGGTGGCGGCGGTCAGGCGCTGCGCCAGCGCAGGCAGGTCGGCGTCGTCGGCCAGCATCAAGGTGGTCCGCACGTTCTCGCGTAATGCGGGCGGCAGCGACACTTCCCGCGCCAGGGGCTGTGGCTTGCCGGCAAGCCACGGCGTGGCGACATCCTGGGCCGCGACGCGCGCGGCGCGGTCCGACAACCCTTCGACGAAAGCCTCGTGACTGGCGGCCACCTTGGCTTGACGCGCGCTTGCCGCGCGGCGCTGATCCACAACCTGCTGCGACACCGCACAACCGCCCAACACGCCGGAGACGACGACAGACAAGAACCGTATCCGCATCATGCCGCAGCCCCCCCTGGCGCGGCCATGCGCGTGCACGACTGCGCCAACGGCACCACGCGCAATACCCGGTTGCCGTAGAAGCATGGCTGCAGGGGCTTTTCGGCGAGTTCGGTGGCGCCCAGCAGTTCGCGCACGGCTGACTTGAAATCGCCAGAGAACTCGGCCGTGGCCGATAAGGGTATGTCGACGTCCACGGCCCAGTGCTGCGGCTGGAAGGTCCAGCCAGCGAGGTCCGCCCAGCGCGCAAGAACGGCCCGCAGCGTGGCGTCCGGCGGCGCCGCGCGGTAAACCGGCTGCGGCGCCGATGCCACGCCGACGGCTGGCACGGCGCCCGCCAATGGCCCGGCGTCTTGCAACGCGCCGATGGCGGGCGGCGCCAGTCCGGCTGGCCGCGCCGGGCCGATGCGCTCAGGCCCGGCAGCCGGCGCCACGGGCGCGGGTTCATTCTGCGCTCTGGCCCCTGCCCCGGCGGCGGCCCTGGCGTCGGCGACCGCCTGCAGTCGCTGCGCGCGGGCCGTCAGACGTCCGCCGCGAAACAACAGGCCGCTCCATCCTCCTGCCAGCACCACATAGGGATCGCGCCTCGAGTATGGCAAGGCGCGCTCGCCGTCGCTGCCGATGCCGAAGATCGCCGGCAGCGCCTGGCCCGGCGCGAACTGCAGCCAGGTTTCCTTGCCGTCGTCGAACACCTGCATGGGCGCAACGGAGGGATCGCCGGACAACTGCCAGTCGAAGCGGAAGCCTTGGGCAGCCTGCCGCGAGGCTTCCCATGTGGATGCGGCCGGACTCTTGCCGGCCCCTGTGCAGGCCCCCAGGCAGGACAGCCCTGCCGCCAGGAAGAAGAAACGAACCATGCCTCACCACGAGCGAAAGGCGCACCGGAATCGATACGCATGAGAGGCATGGTGGACGAGCGGCCGGCTCGTCGCCAGACTGGCATGTACGCATGGATGGTTTGGTCGCGCGGCGGCGAGACAAAAAAAAGCCCGGTCCTGAGACCGGGCTTGCATCAGGGCACGGCGACGTATGCGTCGCCCGCCTGGATCAGCGTTGCGCCGCGATGCTGCGCGCTTGCGTGGCGGCGTTGTTCAGCGCCGCGACCGGCGGCACCTTGCCTTCGAAGGCTTCATTGAGCTGCTGGTTCAGCACAGGCTCGATGCGCTCGTAGTTGGCCATGCGGAAACCGCGGCTATTCGCCGTGGGGTTGGCGCGCATTGAAGCAATCAGCGCCTGGACGCCCGGAATCCGCTCATAGAACGACACGTCCGATGCGCGGAAAGCAGCTTCGGTCAGCGGCAGGTAGCCGGTGCGCTGATGCCATTCCGCCGCGATGACGGGCTTGGACAGCCAGGCCAGGAACTGCGCCGTGGCCTTCTCTTCGGCCTGGGGATGGCCCTCCAGCGCCCACAGCGCCGAACCGCTCACGAACGGCTTGCCGCCGTCCTTGGTCACCTGGTCGTAGTAAGGCAGCGGCGCCACGCCGAAGGACAGCGACTTGGTGTTGAGGAACTGCCCGAACGCGCCGGTGTTGGCCGTCAGCACGGCGCATTCGCCCTTGGCGAACAGCTTGTCGCTGGCGTTGTCGCCCGAATGCGCCATGAACAGCAGCGAACGCTTCCAGCTCACCATCAGCGAGATATGGCGCATGTACAGCGTGTCGAACTGCATGGCGGGCGCGGCCGACTTCTTGGTGACCGCGTCCAGCCCGTTGTTGTTGCTGGTGAACTGCTGGTTGTTGATCGGCGCCAGATTCTCCAGGTGGACCGTGACCTGGTCGCTGGAGGCGTAGGGGCAGTCGATGTCGGCCACGTCGCGCAGTTTCAGCAGTTCGCCTTGCAGGGCGGTCCAGGTGCGCGCGGGCTTGTTGGGATCCAGGCCGGCCTTCTTGTAGGCGGCGGTGTTGTAGAACATCACCGGCACTTCGGCCATCCAGGGGAAGGCCAGCAGGCGGCCCTTGCTGTCGCGCGTAAAGCTGCTGGTGGCCGGCACGAACCAGTTCAGGTCCTTGATCGGATACTTGGCCAGCAGTTCGTACAGCGGCAGCACGGCCTTGTGCTGGGCGACGACTTCAGGCGAATGATTGTCGGTCAGCTGCAGCAGGTTCGGGCCCTTCTTGGCCTTGACCGCCGAGACGGCTTCCTGTTCCAGTGCGCTGGGCGAGGCGAAGCCGCGCAGCGTCACGCGGACCTGGTCCTGCTCCTTGTTGTATTGCTTGGCGAGTTTTTCGAACTCGGCCTTGTTTGCGTCGGTCAGCGTGTGCCAGACCTGGATGTCGACCGCGGCGGCATTCGCCGCGCCGGCCATCGCCATGGCGGCGCCGAACAACCATGCGCGCCGGCTGGCGAACATCGCGCGGGCAACGCCCGCCAATTGCAGATTCTTCATAGGTTCACAGACCAAGAAAAGGAAACTCCGGTTCCGGCTGCCGTCCGCTGAGCAGATCGGCCAATGCCCGGCCCGAGCCAACGCCCATCGTCCAACCGAGCGTACCGTGTCCTGTATTGACGTACAGGTTGGGAATACGGCTGCGGCCGATGATGGGCACGTTTGAGGGAGTGGAGGGGCGCAAGCCCGACCAGTAACTGACGCGTTCGAAATCGAGCGCGTCGGGAAAAAGTTCGCGCGCCAGCCGGGTCATGGCTTCGCAGCGGCCGGTGTTCAAGCTGCGGGAATAGCCCGACAGCTCCGCGGTTCCGGCCATGCGCAGCCGGTCGCCCAGGCGCGAGAAAACAACCTTGTGGCTGCTGTCCGTCAAGCTGACCGTAGGCGTGGCGTCCGGCTTGATGACCGGGAACGTCGCGGAATAGCCCTTGGCCGGATAGACATTGCAAGGCACGCCCAGCGGCCGCAGCAGATAGGGACTGAAACTGCCCATCGCCACGACGTAGGCATCGGCCGACACGACGCCGTAACGACCGTCGGGTTCGATGATTTCGATGCTTTGCACCGTGCCGCCCTCGGTCAACAGGCGCGTGGCGCGCGTGCTGTAGCGGAATTCAACGCCGGCCCGGGCGCAATGCTCGGCCAGGGCCACGGTGAACAGGTGCACATCGCCGCTTTCGTCCTCGGGCGTGTAATCGCCGCCGACGATGGTCTGGCGATGCGGCGCCAGCGCGGGCTCGATGGCGATGACTTCGTCGGCCGAGACCACGCGGCGCTCCACGCCGAAATCGCGCATGAGGCCGGCGGCGCGCTGCGAGTTTTCAAATTCGTGCGGATCGCGGTAGAAATTCAGGATGCCGCGTTCCAGGTGGTCGTACTGGATGCCGAGTTCCGCGCGCATGCCGCGCAGGGTCGCACGGCTGTATTCCGCCATGCGGACCATGGCGCGGATATTGGGCGCCAGGCGGCTGGGCAGGCACTCGCGCAGGAACGACAGCCCCCACATCCATTGCCGCCAGTCCAGCTGCGGACGGAACAGCAGCGGGGCGTCATCCTGGAACATCCATTTGAGCAACTTGAACGGGGCTTGCGGGTTGGCCCAGGGTTCGGCATAGGAAACCGAGATCTGGGCGCCATTGGCCAGGCTGGTTTCCTGGGCGGGACCGGTGCAGCGATCTATGACCACGACGTCATGGCCGGCCTGGTTCAGCCACCAGGCGCTGGAGATTCCGATGATGCCGCCACCCAATACCGCTACTTTCATGCCCGCATTGCTCCTTGCGTGCCAACTCGGATCGCCGACCCTATGTCCACGATCCATGGCAAGCTGCTGCCACGGCAGTTTACCCTGGCGCTTTGCCCGCGCCTACGGAATAAAAAGGGGCGGAAGTCACAAACCTTTCCAGGCCCGCTCGTTCCCCCCCTGTCCGCTCATGCCCTGTTACTCAAGACTGGGGCGCGGCCCGGGCCAGGTCGGCTTCGGATGTGAAGGCGTCCGCGTAGAACTCGTCCGCCGGCAGCCCGTTCTGGGCGCTGAATTCGCGCCTTGCGGCGTCCACCATCAGCGGCGTGCCGCAGGCGTAGACCTGATGGTCCGACAGATCGGCGATGTCCTGCATGACGGCTTCGTGGACGAAGCCGGTGCGCCCGGTCCAACCGTCTTCCTGCAAGGCATTGGACACCACGGGCACATAGCGGAAATCGGGCAGCATGCCGGCCCACGAGTGCGCCAGCGCGTCCATGTAGAGGTCGTGCGGACGGCGTCCACCCCAATACAGGGCCACGGGGCGTTTGATGTTGTGGTGGATCATGTGCTCGACGATGGCCTTGACCGGGGCGAAGCCCGTGCCGCTGGCCAGGAGCACGACGGGCTTGTCACTGTCCTCGCGCAGGAAAAAGGAGCCGAACGGCCCTTCCAGGCGCAGGATTTCGCGCTCTTTCATCTGCGTGTCGCCGGCGCCGAACACGTGGTCGGTAAACACGCCGCCAGGCATGTGCCGGATGTGCAGTTCGAGGGGGCTGCCGGTATGCGGCGCGCCAGCCATCGAATAGCTGCGCCGGCGGCCGTCCTTCAGGATGACTTCGATGTACTGGCCGGCGTAGTAGCGGAACTGCTCGGACGCGGGCAGCTGCAGCTTGATCACCGTGACGTCCGGGGCCACGCGTTCCAGCGTCTGCACGCGCGACGGCAGCTTGCGGATCTGGATGTCGCTGGCCAGGCGGACTTCGGTGGATTCGACCACCATGTCGGATTCAGGCCGGGCCTGGCAAAACAGCGTGTAGCCGTCGGCCAGTTCCTCGGGCGAAAGAATCTGTGCGGGGTACTGCCCCGCGTCGAACTCCCCGGACACCACGCGGCCCTTGCAGGTCGAGCAGGCGCCATTGCGACAGCTGTAGGGCAGGACGATGCCAGCGGCCAGCGCGGCATCGAGCACGGTCTGGCCGGGTTCGACGGGGAATTGGTGCTGGCTGGGTTGGATGATGACCTGGAAGCTCATGATGAAACGGTTCAAGAGGTTGGCGGAGCGCCCCGCCGGCGAAGCGCTCCGCCCGGCCCGGCCTCAGGCCGGGAACTTGCGGATTTCCTTGACGCGGTTGGCGTCATCCACCAGGACCACCTGCGGCTTGTGCGTGGCCGAATCGGCCTCGGACATGGGGCCGTAGGTGCAGATGATCAGCAGGTCGCCAACCTGGGCGCGGCGCGCGGCGGCGCCGTTCAAGGAAATGGCGCCGCTGCCGCGGGCCGCCTTGATGATGTAGGTGTCGAAACGTTCACCGTTGGTGACGTTGTAGAGCTCGATGCGTTCGAACTCGCGCATGCCGGCAGCGTCCAGCAAGTCTTCGTCGATGCCACACGACCCTTCGTAGTGCAGGTCGGCCTCGGTGACCGTGACGCGGTGCAGTTTTGCCCGCAGCATGATGCGTTGCATGATTGATATCCTGGTTTCGCGTCCCGGAACGCGAAGTGTTGCTAGAGTGATGCCCGGCACCCGGTTTTGCCGTATGAACCCGGTATTCTATAATTTTTGCCGCAGCGGGACGGCCCGTTGCCGCGCGCGGCCGGAAGGCCGGTGCGTTTGATACCGGGGACGGCCCCACGCGCCGGCGGCAAGCCGGCAACACAAGCGTAGGAGTCGTAATGACCTGGATCATCCTGGTACTCGCAGGCCTGTTTGAAATCGTCTGGGCCGTAGGCCTGAAATATACCCACGGATTCACCCGCTTCTGGCCTTCGGCCATCACCGCCGGAGGCATGGCCATCAGCGTCTGGCTGCTGGCGGTGGCGATGAAATCCCTGCCTCTGGGCACCGCCTACGCGGTATGGGTGGGCATAGGCACGATCGGCGCCTTCGTGGCCGGCATCGTGCTGTTCGGCGAGTCCACCAGCTGGATGCGCATCGCCAGCGTAGCCCTCATCGTGCTCGGCCTGGTGGGCCTGAAGCTGTCCTCGGCCTGAGGCCCCGGCAGCGGGCGCCGGGGTCCGGGATCAGAAATCCAGTTCGATTCCGACCTCGTCGCCCACCTTCAGGCGCGCGCCCGCGGGCGCGTCGAGGATGGCGTTCTGGCCGAATACCACGCCGATCTCCAGATTGCGGAAGCCCGCCAGCGTGCGGCCGGGTTCTTCGTATTGCTGGGCTGTAGTCTGGTCGATATCGGGAATCGAGCAACGGGTGCAAGGCTTGACGAAAGCCATCTTCACCCCCGCAGCCTCGATCATGGCGGTGTGGTCTTCCTCGAAGGCTTCCCATTCGCCCTGCACGACGATATTGGGACGGAAGCGGTCCATGGGCACCGGCGCCACGCCCTTGGCCTGCAGGCGCGCATTCAGATCGTCCAGCGAGGCCTGGTTGGCCACCAGCAGCGGGAAGCCGTCGGCAAAGCCGAAACAGTGCTGGCCCGCGAACGGTTCCGCCAGGTCGGGATGCGCGTCCAGCCAGCGCGACACCCAATCGGGCTTGGCATTGCGTTGCGCGGCCGCGTCCACCTTGTACAGGCGGCACGGCGTCTTGAGGAAATCGGAAAACCACAGCCCAGCCGCCGCGCTTTCGCGCCGGCCGGAAGTGGTATCGCTCCAGACGGCCACGGACTGCGCCTCTGGTTCGAGTCCCGAGCCGTCCAGGGCCACGTCCAGATCGGGCATGCCCGGCGCGGACAGGCGCAGCGTATCTGCCGTAAGCGCCGTGCGGATCAGCGCCATCGCGGGCCATTGCCGCTGCGTCATGAACTGGCCATCGGCGCCGATCAGCATCCAGCGGCGGTCATGGGCCAGCCCCGCGCGGTCGATGGGCGCTTCGTCCAGCGCGATGCCCGCGCAGGATTTGACCGGGTAGATGTGCAGGCTGAGGATGCGGGCAGACATGGCTTGCGGGATCTCGATGTAGCGGAGTGCGCAGAGAATAGCAGAGACCCACAAGAAAATGCCCAGGCAGCGCCTGGGCATTTACACAGGGGGTTCAGCCCCCGACCAGCTTCAAGGTATCCAGCGGCGTGACCGCCTTGAATCCCTTGCGCGTCGCGATGTGCTCGGGACGCGGCGTCAGCCCATACTTGGGCGGGTTCAAGGTGTTGTCCATGCTGTTGTAGACCATGAACACGTTGGCGCGCGGCCAGGGCGAGATGTTGCTATTGGAGCCGTGCATCGTGTTGCAGTCGAAGAACACCACCGAGCCGGCCTTGGCCGTCATGGAGCGGATGCCGCCCTGCTCCACCAGCAGCTGCAGGCTGACCGGATCCGGCACGCCGTATTCCTGCTTCTTCAACGACTGCTTGTAATGGTCATTCGGCGTTTCGCCCACGCACGAGATGAACTGCCGGTGCGATCCGGGCACCAGCATCAGGGGACCGTTGCACTCGTTGTTGTCGGTCAACAGCACCGAGCAGCTGAGGGCGCGCATCGCCGGCATGCCGTCTTCGACATGCCAAGTCTCGAAGTCGGAGTGCCAGTAGAACTCCTTGCCCTTGAAGCCCGGCTTCATATTGGCGCGCGACTGGTGGATGTACACCTCGGAACCCAGGATCTGCCGCGCCACATTGACCAGCCGCGGATCGCGCACCAGGCGCGACAGGATGGGATTGAGCACGTGCACCATGAAGATGGAGCGCACCGCATTGCTGCCCGGCTCGGTGATGGACTCTTCGCGGCGGACGATCGAGGGGTCGCGCGTCATGCGTTCGACCTCGGTGGACAAGGCGCGGATTTCTTCGTCGGAGAACAGGTTCTCCAGCAGGATGAAACCGTCGCGCTCGTATTGCTCGACCTGGCCGGCATTCAATGCGCTGGCGTACTGGCCGTTTTCATAGACCACCGGATCCTGGCGGGCAATGATGGCGGAACTTCGATCCGTACGGGAGGCGTACGGATCCTGTGCAGGTGAGATCATGCGAACCTCCTTGTATGTATGTCAGGCCGCTTGGGCCTCGGCCTCGGGCAAGGCGTAGACGCCTTCCTTGTCGTGCACTTCCTGGCCGGTCAGCGGCGGGTTGAAGACGCAGATGACGCGCAGCGGCTCCTTGCCGCCGCACAGCCAGTGCTCGTCGTTTTCGTTCAGGGCGTAGACCACGCCGGGTCCCAGGTCGTACTTCTTGCCGTCGGCGATGGTCTCGATGGAACCGTCGCCTTCAATGCACCACACCGCTTCAAGATGGTTCTTGTAGTGGATGTGGGTGCGGCCGCCCGGGAAGATGGTGGTCTCGTGAAAGGAGAAGCCCATGCCGTCCTTCTTCAGCAGCACGCGGCGGCTGACCCAGGTGTCGGTGCGGACTTCGTCGGCGGTGCCGATCACATCTTTGACATTGCGTACGATCATTGACGTTTTCCTCCAAATTTCAGGATGCGGGCCGACTGCCCTTCTTCGGCGAGCGCTTCCGCGACGCTGGCTTCGATCACGTCCAGGCCCTTGCTCAGCAGTTCTTCCTCGATGGTCAGGGCGGGCAGCAGCTTCAGCACTTCGTCCTGCGCGCCCGAGGTCTCGATCACGACGCCCTTCTTGAAGGCGTTCTGCGCGATGCGGTTGGCCAGCGCGGGCGTGGCATTGCACACCAGCCCCTGGATCAGGCCTCGGCCGCGCGCCGACAGGCCGGCGTTGGGATAGCTGTGCACCAGGTTCTCCAGCCAGTCGCGCACCTGGCGCTCCTTGCGCTGGATCTCGGCGGTGAAGGCGGTGTTGGCCCAATAGGTTTCCAACGCCTGGGTCGCGGTGACGAAAGCCAGGTTGTTGCCGC
Organism: Achromobacter sp. SD115; assembly: GCF_017355315.1. Classification (NCBI taxonomy): domain Bacteria; kingdom Pseudomonadati; phylum Pseudomonadota; class Betaproteobacteria; order Burkholderiales; family Alcaligenaceae; genus Achromobacter; species Achromobacter sp. SD115. The sequence continues at coordinate 96,304 of NZ_JADIJM010000020.1, forward strand.
GGAAGGTGCCGCTATGGGCGCCCGGCTTCCAGATGTCCAGCTCGGGCTTCATCAGCACCAGCGACATCGGCAGGCCGAAGCCTGACAGCGATTTCGACAGGGTGATGATGTCGGGCCGGATGCCGGCGGCCTCGAAGCTGAAGAAGGTGCCGGTACGGCCGCAGCCGACCTGGATATCATCCACGATCAGCAGCATGTCGTGGCGCTTGCACAGCTTTTCCAGTTCCTTCAGCCAGCGCAGGGTCGCCACGTTGACGCCGCCTTCGCCCTGCACCGTTTCCACGATGACGGCGGCGGGCTTGTCCATGCCGCTGCTGGGATCTTCCAGCATGCGCTCCAGGTAGGCCATGGTGTCCACGTCCGGGCCGAAGTAGCCGTCGTAGGGCATGAAGGTGGTGTTGCCCAGGGCATAGCCGGACGCCTCGCGGAACTTCATGTTGGCCGTCACCGCCAGCGAACCGCCGCTCACGCCGTGAAAGCCATGGGTGAACGAGATGACGTTGGGACGCCCCTTCACCTGGCGCGCGATCTTCAGCGCGGCTTCGACCGCGTTGGTACCGGTCGGGCCGGTGAACTGCAAGGTGTATTGCCAGTTGCGCGGCTTGAGCAGCACGCGGTCCACCGTCTCCAGGAAACGCTTCTTCGCGCTGGTGGCCATGTCCAGGCCATGCACCACGCCGTCCGACTGGACGTACTCCAGCAGCTTTTCCTTGAGAACAGGATTGTTGTGGCCATAGTTCAGCGTGCCGGCGCCGCTGAAGAAATCGATGTATTCGGTGCCGTCCTCATCGATCAGGGTCGAGCCCCTGGCCTGGCTGAATATCACGGGGAACGACCGGATGTAGCCCCGTACCTCCGACTCCATCCGGTCAAAGATCTTCAAGTCCATGATTAATCCTCCCTTTCATCTCATAAGTGGACGGACGGCCAGAACCCTTCCGGGTGCGCGGACGCATCCGGATCGGCCAACCATCCCGGTATTCGATAAGACCGCTGGGCTTGCGCCGCCCCTAGGGGGCCGGCAAGGCGAACGGACCTATCCTCAACAACATCTCGTCGTCATGGTCCGCGCCGCCGAACAGTTGCCGGTCGAAGAACGGCTGTTCGGAGACGTGGGCACCGAGTTCGCCGGCCAGGCCGGCAAAGCTGCGGCGCGATGCCTGGTTGTCAGGCCCCACCGTGGTTTCGAGATAGCGGACATGCTCGAGACCCTTGCGGCGCAAGAGCTCGCGTAGCATGGCGCGGCCCACTCGATGGCCGCGTGCGCGGGTGTGCACCGCGACCTGCCAGACAAACAAGGTGTCGGGCCGGTCCGGGATCACGTATGCGGAGATAAAACCGTCGATGCGTCCGCCGGCGCTTTCGGCCAGGACGCAGGTGGCGCGGAAGTGCTCAACAAGGAGCAGGTACGCGTAGAGGGAATTCAGGTCGAGCGGCGGGCACTCGGAAATGAGGCGGTGGATGGCGGCGCCGTCTTTGCGGTCGGGCAGACGCATGGTATGGGTCTGCGCGCTGACCGCCGGCGCCACGGCACTTGAGAGGGTTGGGGTATCCAGTTCGTTTTTCTTCATGCAACGATTCCCGATTCAGGGGGTGCCCCGCCCGTGGGCACTTCAAGGATGGGCGACGACACATCGCCATGCGTCTCGACGGCGGCCTGGCCGTCCTGCTCCATGAGCGCCACGATGCGCTCCAGGGACAGCGTGATGGTGGCCTGTTCAAGTTCGGGCAAGGCGTTGAGCGCGTCGGCCAGGTGCTTTTGCAACGGCGACGGCGCGCCTTGCGCCAGGTCGCGGCCCGCGTCGGTGGCCGTGACAAATACGATGCGGCGGTCTTCGCGACCGCGTTCGCGGCGGATCAGGCCCTTGTCTTCCAGGCGATCCAGGATCCCGACCACGGTACTGGGACTGACGTGCATTTCGCGGCTGATGGCGGTGGCCGTCATCGGCCCGTTGGCCATGACCGTGCGCAGGCACATCAACTGCGGCGCCGTGATGTGGCTGACGGCGGACAGCTGGCGCGAATGCAAGGCGATCGAACGCGTGATGCGGCGCAGCGCCCGCAAGATGCGCAAATCGTATTGCTGTGAGGGATCGGATTTCGCGGCGTCAGTCATGGGAAAAAGAAGGTTCGGTCAAATTCATTTCTACACGAATGATATGCGCACGATTCATTCCCGTCAAACAAAAATCCCGTTGCACGATGTAAGCAAATAAGCGCTGATTTGCGGAGGATAACAGCGGATTTCATGGATTTGCCTGCGTAGCGCCTCTTCCGCCCAGTCTTGCGTTCTAGGTGAAAATCCTTATAAAAACATATGTTTTTTTATCCGCCTCAGATTTATCATCTGTTTTTTATGGAAGCCTGCTGCCGTACATGTCCTTGCCGTCCGACCTCCTCCTGACCCTCCAGGAAAAACTGGAACAGTTGCCCCCGGAACTACAGCGGGCGGCGCACTGGGTCGTGGCGCATCCCGCCGAGGTCGGCTTGTGGTCCATGCGGCGCCAGGCTCAGACCCTGGGCGTGGCCCCGGCGACGATGCTGCGGCTGGCACGGGCGGTCGGATTTTCCAGCTACGAGGATTTCCGCCTGCCGTTCCAGCAGGCCTTGGCGGGACAAGCCACGCCGGGGCTGCGCGACCGCGCCGCCGCCTTGCAGGCCGCAGCGGGCGAACCCGCCGCGCCTGGGCACGATGTGCTGACCGACTACCAGATCCAAGCCATGAGCTCCGTCTGCGCGCTGAATCCGCCCTCCGCCTTCGACGCCGCAGTGCAGACCCTGCTGGAAGCCAGGCAGGTCGGCTTCCTGGGCACGCGCTCGGCCTTCGGCATTGCCTTCCAGATGCGTTATGCCTACCAGCTGGTGCGGCGCAACAGCATGCTCATAGATGGCCTGGGCGGCGCGCCCGCCGAGCAGGCCGACAACCTGGGGACGGGCGATGCGCTGATCGTGATTTCGCAAGCGCCCTATCCCACCGCCACCGTGCAACTGGCCCGCCAGGCCGCGCAGCGCGGCGTGGCGCTGATCGCGCTGACCGACGATCCTTTGTCGCCGCTTGCCGTCGACGCCCGCCATACCCTGCGCTTTGCGCCGCCCGATCGCGAAGGCGTGCGGGCCCGCCCGGCGCGCCAAGGTCCTGGCTCGTTCTTCCACACCACGGCTGGGCTGCTCGGCCTGGCCGAGCACCTGATCGCGCGTCTGACCGCGCGCGGCGGCGACGAAGTGCTGAACCGCCTGACCGAAGTGGAACAACGCCTGCTCAACGACAACGTCTACTGGAGCAGCGCCCCGCCGCGCCGCCCCGCCTGACACCCCGCCCGGATTCGCCTTCAACCTCTTGCATTGCGGAATTGCCCCATGAGCCACACCCATGTCATGCATCGTTCATTGCGCCAGACGCCTCCCGTCGCGGTCCGCGGCCAGGGCGTGTGGGTCTATGACAGCGCCGGCCGCTCCTACCTCGACGGTTCGGGCGGCGCGGCGGTCTCCTGCCTGGGGCACAACCACCCCGACGTCCAGGCCGCCATGCACGCGCAGATCGACGCGCTGGCCTACGCCCACACCAGCTTTTTCACGACCGGGGTCGCCGAGCAATTGGCAGAGCGGCTGGTGGCCGACGCGCCAGAAGGCGTCTCCCATGCCTACTTCGTCTCGGGTGGGTCGGAAGCCGTCGAAGCCGCGCTGAAAATGGCGCGCCAGTACTTCGTGGAAATCGGCCAGCCGGAACGCCGCCACATCGTCGCGCGGCGCCAGAGCTATCACGGCAACACGCTGGGCGCGCTGGCGGTGGGCGGCAACGCCTGGCGCCGCGCGCAGTTCGCGCCGCTTCTGATCGAAGTCGAGCACGTCTCGCCCTGCTACGCCTACCGCGACCAGCGCGAGGGCGAAAGCCCCGAGCAGTACGGCGAACGCCTGGCGCAAGAGCTGGAACAGACCTTCGAACGCCTGGGTCCGGGTACGGTGATGGCTTTCGTGGCCGAACCCGTGGTCGGCGCCACCGCCGGCGCCGTCACGGCGGTGCCGGGCTACTTCCGCCGCATCCGCGAAGTCTGCGACCGCCACGGCGTGCTGCTGATCGCCGACGAGGTCATGTGCGGCATGGGCCGTACCGGCACGCTGTACGCGGTCGAACAGGAAGGCATCAGGCCTGACCTGATCACCATCGCCAAGGGCCTGGGCGGCGGCTATCAGCCGATCGGCGCGGTGATGGTGCAACAGCGCATCGTGGACGCCATGCAGCAAGGCAGCGGCTTCTTCCAGCACGGCCATACCTACCTGGGCCACGCGACCGCCTGCGCGGCCTCGCTCGCCGTGCAGAACGTGATCCGGCGCGACGGCCTGCTGGCGCGCGTGCAAGCGCAGGGTGCAGGCTTGCGCCAGCGGCTGGACAGCGCGCTGGGCGCACATCCGCACGTCGGCGACATCCGCGGTCGGGGCCTCTTCATGGGCGTGGAGCTGGTGCAGGACCGCGCCAGCAAGCAGACCTTCGACCCGGCGCTGTCGCTGCATGCGCGCATCAAACGCGAGGCCATGGCCCTTGGCCTGATGGTCTACCCGATGGGCGGCACCATCGACGGCCGCCAGGGCGACCACGTGCTGCTCGCCCCGCCCTTCATCATTTCCGACGATGAGCTGGACCAGTTGACCGAACGTCTGGTCGGCGCCATCGACGCCGCCATTGCGCAGACGCGGGCCTAGAGCCTGCTTGCCTGCAAGCGCGGCGGACATCGACCCGCCGCGCCGCCCGCCTGGCGCGGGCTCGTGATGATACGCACAGGGTGCTCCGCGGCTCGCGGGGCGCGCCAACCGCCGGCCAAGACCGGCAATATCACGGGGAAAAAACCCCAAAAGGAGTTTGCATGACCACGTCCGTCAAACACCCCTTGGGCCATCGCAACGCCTGGACGCTCGCAGCCGCGGGTCTCGCCACGGCCTTGCTGTCCACGGCGCCGGCTCCGGCCTCCGCCCAACAGAAGTTCGTCAGTATCGGCACGGGCGGCGTCACCGGCGTCTACTATGCCGCCGGCGGCGCGATCTGCCGCCTGGTCAACAAGGACCGTTCCAGCCACGGCATCCGCTGCTCGGTCGAATCGACCGGCGGCTCGGTCTTCAACGCCAACACCATCAAGGCCGGCGAGCTGGACCTGGGCGTGGTGCAATCCGACGTGGGCTTCAACGCCTACAAGGGCGAAGGCCAGTTCAAGCAGGCCGGGCCGTATACCAAGCTGCGCTCGGTGTTCTCCATCCACCCCGAACCGTTCACGGTTGTGACGCGCAAGGAAGCCAATATCAAGAGCTTCGAAGACCTGAAGGGCAAGCGCTTCAACGTCGGCAACCCCGGCTCGGGCACGCGCGCCTCGATGGAGGAATTGCTGAGCACCATGGGCTGGACGCTGAAGGACTTTGCGCTGGCGTCCGAACTGCGCCCCGATGAACACGGCTCGGCGCTGTGCGACGGCAAGATCGACGGCTTCTTCTATGGCGTGGGCCACCCCTCGGCCAACATCCAGGACCCCACCACCAGCTGCGGCGCCAAGCTCGTGTCGCTGACCGGCCCCGCCGTGGACAAGCTGGTCGAGAAGTACCCGTACTACGCCCACGCCTCGATTCCGGCCGGGCTGTATCCGAACAACCCGGCGGAAACCAAGACCTACGGCGTGACGGCCACCTTCGTCACCTCGGCCGACGTGCCCGACGCCACCGTCTACACCGTGGTCAAAGCGGTGTTCGACAACTTCGACGACTTCAAGAAGCTGCACCCCGCGTTCGCCAACCTGAAGGCAGCGGACATGGTGAAGAACGGGCTGTCGGCGCCGCTGCATCCGGGCGCCGAGAAGTACTTCAAGGAAAAGGGCCTGCTCTGAGGCCTGGGCCTAAGGGCCGCTGACACGGCACGCCTTCGAGACCAGGGCCCGAGCCCGGCGCGCAGGCTGCCGCCCCTTGCGCGGCGCAAGCGCGCAAGGACACAACGCGCGCCGCGCCGTCGGCGCGCGCCATGACACGCAGGGGAATTTCATGACTAAAGAGCCGCACACGCCGGCCCCGGACCTGGAACAGCTGGTCGCCGACGCCGACCGCGGAGGCCGCGATGCCGGCGGCCTGGCGGGCGCCACGCTGGCGGCGGGCGCGCTGATCTGGTCTTTCTTCCAGCTCTGGTACGCATCGCCGCTGCCGTTCACGCTGAGTTGGGGCATCTTCAACGATACCGAGGCGCGCGCCCTGCACCTGGGCATCGCCATGTTCCTGGGCTATCTGGCCTATCCCGCCAGCAAACGCTCGGCGCGCGACCGCATGCCCTGGTACGACTGGGCGCTGGCGCTGATGGCGGGCTTCTGCGGCAGCTATCTGTATCTCTTCTATAACGAGCTGGCGGGCCGCCCCGGCCAGCCCACGACCATGGACGTGGCCACTGCGGCGATCGGTCTGGCGCTGCTACTGGAAGTGACGCGCCGCGCCCTGGGTTTGCCCATGACGGTGCTGGGCCTGGTGTTCGTCGCCTACGCCCTGGCCGGCCCCTGGCTGCCCGACGTGCTGGCGCACCGCGGCGCTTCGCTGGAACGCCTGATGTCGCACATGTGGCTGACGACCGAAGGCGTGTATGGCGTGGCGCTGGGGGTGTCGGTGTCGTACATCTTCATCTTCGTGCTGCTGGGTTCCATGCTGGACAAATGCGGCGCCGGCAACTACATGATGCAGGTGTCGTTCGCGCTGCTGGGTCACCTGCGCGGCGGGCCGGCCAAGGTGGCCGTGGTGTCCTCGGCCGTCAACGGCCTGGTGTCGGCCTCGTCGGTGGCCAATGTGGTGACGGGCGGCATCTTCACGATTCCCCTCATGAAGAAGGCCGGCTACGGCGGCGTGCGCGCGGGAGCGATCGAGACCGCCTCGTCCGTCAACGGCCAGATCATGCCGCCCGTGATGGGCGCGGCGGCCTTCCTGATGATCGAATATGTCGGCATTCCCTATACCGACATCATCCGCCACGCGATCCTGCCGGCCGCGATCTCGTACATCGCGCTGTTCTACATCGTCCATCTGGAAGCCCTGAAACTGGGGATCCAGCCGATGATGGCCTCGGGCCCCGCCCGCACGCCGCTGCAGAAGCTGGCCGGATGGGGCATGGGCATCAGCGGCACCTTGCTGGTGATGGGCGCGACCTACTGGATAGGCACGGGCGTGCAGGCCGTGGCCGGCGCCGCGGCCATCTGGGTGCTGCTGGCCATCCTGGCTGCGCTCTATCTATGGCTGCTGCGCATCGCGGCGCGCCACCCCGATCTGCCGCAGGACATCGACATCAACCATCCAGTGCGTCCGCAGCCGTGGCCCACGGTGCGCGCCGGGCTCTACTTCCTGATCCCTATCGGCATCCTGGTCTGGTGCCTGAGCGTGGAAGAACTGTCGGCCGGCCTCTCCGCCTTCTGGGCTGCGATGGCGATGCTGTTCCAGATGGTGACGCAGCGTCCGCTGATCGCCTGGTTCCGCAAGCAGCCGGCGGCCCCGGCCTGGCGCCAGGGCTGGCGCGACGCCATTGGCGGGCTCGAGGACGGCGCCCGCAACATGATAGGCATCGCCATCGCCTGCGGCACCGCCGGGCTGATCGTCGGCGCCATCACGCTGACCGGCCTGGGCCTGCGCATGACGGCCTTCGTCGAACTGGTGTCGATGGGCAACGTGCTGCTGATGCTGATCTTCACGGCGGTGGTGTGCCTGATCCTGGGCCTGGGCATGCCGACCACGGCCAACTACATCCTGATGGCGACGCTGATGGCGCCCGTGGTGGTGGAACTGGGCGCGCAAAGCGGCCTGGTCATTCCGCTGATCGCCGTGCACATGTTCGTCTTCTATTACGGCATCATGGCCGACATCACCCCGCCCGTGGGGCTGGCCACGTTCGCGGCCGCCGCCATCTCGGGCGAGGACCCGATCAAGACCGGCATCCAGGGCGTGACCTACGCGGCGCGCACGGCCATCCTGCCGTTCATGTTCGTGTTCAACCCCATGCTGCTGCTGATCGACGTCACCTACGGCTGGGAGTTGGCCCTGGTGGTGACGGGCGCCACCATCGCCTCGCTGACTTTCGCCGCCGCCACCATGCGCTGGTTCCGCGTGCGCTGCACGCTGGCCGAAGTCGGCGTGCTGCTGCTGGTCACGTTCATGCTGTTCCGCCCGGACTGGTTCATGGACCATTTCGCGGCCCGCCATGAGAGCCGGCCCGCGTCCGAGATGCAGGCCATCGCGGGCGCGCTGCCCGACAATGGACGGTTGACGGTGGTGCTGCGCGGCATCAACCTGGAAGGCGACGAGCTGACCAAGACCGTCGCCGTCGCCCTGCCTGAATTGACCGACAACGCTGGCGGACAGGACGCCGGCCGCAAGCGCCTGGCCGAGGCGGGATTGACGCTGATGAGCCTGGGCGACCAGACGCAGATCGGCGGCGTGCGCTTCGGCAGCCGCGCCCAGCGCGCGGGCTGGGAACAAGGCTGGGACGTGGTGGAAGTGAAGGCGCCCAACCCGCAGCGCTGGTCGGACTTCTGGGTGTACGTGCCCGCGCTGCTGCTGTTGGCGGGCATGTGGACCCGCCAAGGCCGTCGGGACGGCGGCGCCGCCGTCGGCCGGCTGCGCGCCAAGCCGGTCTGATCAGTCCGCCCGCGCGCGCCGCCAGGCCGGCCATGCGCCGATGGTGAGCGCGCGCAGGAACCATTCCACCGGGCCGTAGGCGTGGCGTCGCAGCCACCATGCCGACAGCGGCAACTGCGCCGCGAAAATGGCCACGGCAATGCAGAATGCGGCCAGCGGCGAAACCGAGGCGAACAGCCGCAGGCCCCAGGCGGTGAACAGAATGGCGCAGACGACCGACTGCATCAAGTAGTTGCTCAGCGCCATCCGCCCGGCCGGCGCAAGCCAGCCCGCCAGCCGTGCGCCGGACGGGGTGCGCATCGCCAGCAGCAAGGCCGCGGCGTACGACATGCTGAGCAGCGGCGCGGTCAGCAGGTCGGCCGCCAGCCCCGGCAATTCCCAGGCCACGCCCGCCGATGGCAGCGCACTGAAGGCGTAGGCTGCGGACCCCGCCAGACCAGGCCCCAGGCCCAGCGCGCACAACAGCCACAGTGTCCGCGGCTGGCGCCAGGGGTCCGCCAGCGCATGCCGGCGGCCCAGCGCGTAGCCGGCCAGGAACATGGCAAACGCGAACGGCCCTTGCACGAACAGGACCGTGAACCACACTCCCCCAGTCAGCTCCTTCACATGCTGCGCGATGGTGCTGCCTATGGTGCCCCGGTACGCCTCGATCGCACCCAGCGCATCCGCGTAGTACTGCGCCGTGTACTCCGGCGGCACCGGATCGAGGTAGCTCAGCGCGCCCATGATGGCCCAAAGCGACGCCGTCAGCACGATGATCCACAGTGAAATGCGCAGCGCCCGCCTGGGCTCCATGCGCCGGCACAGCAGCAGGACCAACCCCAGCAACGCATAGGTAAGCAGGATGTCGCCCTGATAGAACAGCACGGCATGCGCCAAGCCCAGCAGCGCCAGGCCCGCCAGCCGCCGCAGGAAGCGCGGCGCGAAGGCCGCCTGGCTGCGCTCGGCGGCGCTCATCTGCAGGGTGAAGCTGTAGCCGAACAGGAACGAAAACAGCAGGTAGAACTTGGTCTCGAACAGCCAGGCGATCAACCAGCGCACGGCCAGATCCAGCGGTTGCGAGTAGCTGGGGTCCGGGACGCCCGCGCCGTAGAAGGGCGAAGAGAACACACCGATATTGACCACCAGGATGCCGAAGAGCGCGAAACCGCGCAGCGCATCGACCTGCTCCAGTCGCGCGTAGGTTGCCGGCGCGCTCATGCCTGCCTCCCTACGGCGGCGCCCGGCTCGGCATCGCCGGGCAGGCACCGCAACAAAGCCTGCTCGAGGAGGCGGCTGCCCGCCTCCGCGCCGAAATCGGGATCAACCACCGAACGGCTGTAGACACCGTCCAGCAGCAGCAACAACGTATCGGCCATCTCGGCTGCGGGCTGCGGCGGCGTGCGTTGCGCCCAAACCGTTTCCAGCAGCGCCACCAGGCCGGACTTGCGCGCCGCCTCGTTGTCCATCACCAGCGCATGGACGCGCGGGTTGCGCACGGCCTCGGCCAGGATTTCCATGCCCAGCCTGACGTAGGCCGGATCCTGATGCAGCGCCAACTGCGCGCCGACCCAGTCCGCCAGCGCCCGCCGCGCGTCCGGCGCGGCGCACGCTTCCCGCATGAGCTCGCGCGCCGATGCCGTGTCCGACGCGATCAGCGCTTCGACGATTTCGGCCTTGCTGCCGTAGTAATGGAACAGGTTGCCCGGGCTCATTCCGGCGCGGGCGCAGATCTGCGCCGTGGACGTCGAATGGAAGCCTTGCTCGGCAAAGCAGTCCGCCGCCGCGGCCAGTATCTGATTCCGTCGCTCCTGCTGCTTGATGGGGTCGATCTTGCGCATCTTTAATTAATAGACTGAATAGTCTATCTATTAAATACCGGGATCTCGCCGCGGGTCAACAGGCGAAAAAACGGCGGGCCGAAGCCCGCCGCATTCTTGCCTGCCCGCCGGGGCCTAGCCCAGCACCGGCGACAGCACCGGCTGCTTCGGCCGCACGTCCAGGGCCCGGCCCTTGCGCGCGCGCTTGCCGATGTACGGCGCCAGCGCATCGCCCACCAGGATGTCCTCGGTGTGCTTGTTGCGGTAGATGCCGGCAGCGCGCAGGCCGCCCGCGCCGATAGGCACGGTCTGGTCCAGCTTGTCGGTCCCGTCCAGCCCCATCAGGATGGTGCCGCGGCCGCCGCCGGACAAGGTCTTGACCTCGTCCAGGCCGAAGACCAGGAACTTGCCCTTGTGCGAGAGCAGCGCCAATTGCTTGGCGCCGGCGAACAGCGGCACCGGGCGCAAGAGTTCGTCGCCCTCTTCCAGGGTGATGAACTGCTTGCCGGCGCGCTGGCGGCTGACCATGTCGGACAGCTTGGCGGCAAAGCCGTAGCCGCCGCGCGTGGCCAGCAGCCAGCGGCTGTCGGGCGCGGCCGCGATCGTGTGGACGATGCGCGTGCCGCTGCCCAGGTCGATCATGGTGGTGACGGGTTGGCCGTCGCCGCGGGCCGAAGGCAGGCCGCCGACCGGCACCGAATAGACGCGCCCGTTGTCGCCCACGGCGATCAGCGTATCGGTGGTGCGGCACTCGAAGGCGCCGTACATATCGTCGCCCTGCTTGAAGCCGAATTGCGAGGCGTCGTGGCCATGGCCCTGGCGGGCGCGCAGCCAGCCCTTTTGCGACACGATCACGGTGACGGGTTCGTCCAGCACCTTGGTTTCGAGCACGGCGCGCTCGGCGGTCTCGATCAGCGTACGGCGATCATCGCCGTATTGCTTGGCGTCGGCCTCGATTTCCTTGATCAGCAGGCGCTTGAGCGAGGCGGGATTGTCCAGCAGTTCCTGCAGGCGCACCTGGTCCTCGCGCTTGTCCGCCAGTTCCTGTTCGATCTTGAACCCTTCCAGGCGGGCCAGCTGGCGCAGGCGCATTTCCAGGATGTCCTCGGCCTGCCGTTCGGACAGCTTGAAGCGTTCCATCAGCGCGGCGCGCGGTTCGTCGGATTCGCGGATCGTCTGGATCACTTCGTCCACGTTCAGGTAGACGACCATGCGGCCTTCCAGCACGTGGATGCGGTCGATGACCTTGTCCAGGCGGTAGCGCGTGCGACGCACCACGGTGTTGGTGCGGAACGCAATCCATTCGACCAGGATGTCGCGCAGACCCTTCTGGCGCGGCCGGCCGTCGGTGCCGATGCACACCAGGTTGATGGACGAGCTGCTTTCCATGCTGGTCTGCGCCAGCAGGGTGTTGACGAATTCGTCGCGGTCCACGCGCGAGGTCTTGGGTTCGAAGACCAGGCGCACGGCGGCGTCCTTGCCGGATTCGTCGCGCACCGCGTCCAGCAGGTTCAACATCACGGCCTTGGCCTGGGTCTGCTCGGGCGTCAGGCTCTTCTTGCCGGTCTTGACCTTGGGGTTGGTGATTTCCTCGATCTCTTCCAGCACCTTCTGGCCCGAGGTGCCGGGCGGCAGTTCGGTAACCACCAGCTGCCACTGGCCGCGCGCCATTTCCTCGAACTGCCAGCGGGCGCGCACCTTGAGCGAGCCGCGGCCACCCGCGTAGATCTGGGCGATGTCCTCGGCCGGCGTAATGATCTGCCCGCCGCCCGCGAAGTCCGGGCCCGGGATCAAGGCGTGCAGCTCGGCGTCCGGCAATTGCGGATGCTTGATGAGCGCCACGCAGGCCTGCGCCACTTCGCGCAGGTTGTGCGGCGGAATCTCGGTGGCCATGCCGACCGCGATGCCCGAGGCGCCGTTGAGCAGCATCACGGGCAGGCGCGCCGGCAGCATCTGCGGCTCTTGCTGGCTGCCGTCGTAGTTCGGCACGAAGTCCACCGTGCCTTCGTCCAGCTCGTCCAGCAGCAGCTTGGCGATGGGCGTCAGGCGGGCTTCGGTGTATCGCATGGCGGCGGCGTTGTCGCCGTCGCGCGATCCGAAGTTGCCCTGGCCGTCGATCAGCGGATAGCGCAGCGAGAAATCCTGCGCCATGCGCACCATGGCGTCATAGGCGGCCTGGTCGCCGTGCGGATGGTATTTGCCCAGCACGTCGCCCACGACGCGCGCGGACTTCACGGGCTTGGCGCCAGCGGCCAGCCCCATCGCCTGCATGGCGTACAGGATGCGGCGCTGCACGGGCTTCTGCCCGTCGCCCACGTCAGGCAGGGCGCGGCCGCGCACCACCGAAACGGCGTAGTCCAGATAGGCCTGCTCCGCGTAGCGCGCCAGGGTGATGGCGGCGTCGCCGTCACCGTCGCCATCGCCGCCGGGTGGGTTGGAGTCGAACAAGCCGGGTTGATTGCTGTCGGTCATGATGTATTCAGGTAGACAATTTCATCGAAACGGCGTCAAAGCGCCTGTGCGGACGACATCAGTTGCGCATCGGCGACATGCGCGCGCAACTGGGTCCGCACCGCATCCAGCGTGGCGGCGTCCTGCCCGCGCTTGGGGATGATCACGCCTTGCAAGGTGCCGAGAATGACATAGAGGTGTTGCGGCGTTTCCTCGACCCGCCGCACATCGGACCAGTCCATGCGCCCGGAAGCGGTGGCGGTGGTGTCCGTGATGCCGTCAGGGCCGAAATCGAGCTGATGGCGGCCGAGGAACAGCTCGTCGGGTTGCCGTTTCAGCATGCGACGCGTGTTCATCCTGACCAGCGCCGGCAGGACGTACTCGTAGGCCAGAGCCAGGAGCGCGAGGATGCCCAGGCCCACCGCCAGCCCCTGGAAGTACACGGGCAGGATCCGCCCCCAGTTCGGCATATTGCCGTCCCAGGTCTGCCAGATCAGGTAGACAAGCAAAGCAACGATCATCAAGACCGCGAAACGCAGATGCGACCGGTAACGACGGCGGCGCAACTCCGGCCGCTTGTACACGTAAGCGGCGAAGTCGGCGTAGTCGTCAGCCGTCATCTGGACGTCCATGCGGGCGGCGCCAGGCGCGGAGGCGGCCATCAAATGTCCAGCTCCGCCAGATTGCCCTTCTCTTCGATCCAGGCGCGGCGCTGGGAGGACTCGCCCTTGCCCATCAGCATGTCGAACATACGGGTGGTGTCTTCGGGCGTCAGGTCGCCATAGCCCACGGGCAGCAGGCGGCGCGTGTCCGGGTTCATGGTGGTTTCCCACAGCTGCTCGGGGTTCATTTCGCCCAGGCCCTTGAAGCGGCTGACCGCCCAGGCGCCTTCACGCACGCCTTCCTTGCGCAGCTTGTCCTGCGCGGCCTCGAGTTCGCCTTCGTCCAGGCAATAGATCTTGCGCGCCGGACGCTTGCCCTGCGCCGGCACGTCCAGGCGGAACAGGGGCGGCTTGGCCACGAACACGTTGCCGGCTTCGACCAGCTTGGGGAAGTGTTTGTAGAACAGCGTCAGCAGCAGCACCTGGATGTGCGAACCGTCGACGTCAGCGTCCGACAGGATGCAGATGCGGCCGTAGCGCAGGCCCGACAGGTCCGGTGTATCGCCGGGGCCGTGGGGGTCCACGCCGATGGCGACGGAAATGTCATGGATTTCGTTATTGGCGAAGAGCCGGTCGCGGTCCACTTCCCAGGAATTGAGCACCTTGCCGCGCAGCGGCAGGATGGCCTGGAATTCCTTGTCGCGGCCCATCTTGGCCGAACCGCCGGCGGAGTCGCCCTCGACCAGGAAGACTTCGGTGCGGGTCGCGTCGCTGGATTCGCAATCGGTCAGCTTGCCCGGCAGCACCGCCACGCCCGAACTCTTGCGCTTCTCCACCTTCTGGGCCGAGCGCTGGCGCGCCTGGGCCTGGCGAATGGCCAGTTCGGCCAGCTTCTTGCCGTACTCGACGTTGCTGTGCAGCCACAAATCCAGCGCGCTCTTGGAAAAGCCGCCGACCAGGCGCACGGCGTCGCGGCTGTTCAGGCGTTCCTTGATCTGCCCCTGGAACTGCGGGTCCAGCACCTTGGCCGACAGCACGAAACTGGCGCGTGCGAACACGTCTTCGGGCAGCAGCTTGACGCCCTTGGGCAGCAAGCTGTGCAGTTCGGCGAAACCCTTGACCGCGCCGAACAGGCCTTCGCGCAGGCCCGACTCATGGGTCCCGCCGGCGGGCGTGGGAATCAGGTTCACGTAGGACTCGCGCACGGCGTTGCCGTCCTCGGTCCAGGCCACCACCCACTGGGCGCCCTCGCCTTCGGCGAAGTTCTCGTGGTCGGCGCCGGCGTACTGCTCGCCTTCGAAGAACGGCACCATCAGCTCCGCCCCGGCCAGCGCCTCGGACAGGTAGCCGCGCAGGCCGTCCTGGTACTGCCAGGTCTTGGTGTCGCCGGTCTTCTCATTGACCAGGGATACCTTGACCCCCGGCAGCAGCACGGCCTTGCTGCGCAACAGGTGCGTCAGCTCGCCCAGCGGAATGTTGGGGCTGTCGAAATACTTGGCGTCCGGCCAGACGCGCACGCGGGTGCCGGACTTCTTGCGGCCGCCCTGGTCGTAGGGCGCCAGGGGCTCGGCCACATCGCCGCCCTTGAAGACCAGGCGATTAACAGCGCCGTCGCGCCACACTACCACTTCCAGGCGCGTGGCCAGGGCGTTGGTAACCGACACGCCGACGCCGTGCAGGCCGCCGGAGAAGGCATAGGCGCCGCCGCCCGCCTTGTCGAACTTGCCGCCGGCGTGCAGGCGCGTGAACACCAGCTCCACCACGGGAGCGTGCTCTTCGGGATGCAGGCCGACGGGAATGCCGCGCCCGTCGTCCTCGACGGAAACGCTGCCGTCGATATGCAGCGTGACCTGGATCTGCTTGCCGTAGCCGGCCAAGGCCTCGTCTGCGGCGTTATCAATGACCTCCTGCACGACGTGCAGGGGGTTTTCGGTTCGGGTGTACATGCCCGGGCGCTGGCGCACGGGCTCCAGTCCCTTCAGGACGCGAATGGACGCCTCGGTGTAACGTGGAGTGGCCAAGTTATCCCCAACATCTGTGGAAAAAAACCGACATTTTACGGATAAGCCTAGATTCTGCGCGGCTCCCAGTGGGATGAGCACGACCTGAGCAGCTCCGAATTCGGTAGGATGATGACAGTCACAGCCAGCGCATCGGGGCCACACGGCCCGGATCGCGACAACTGCGCCGCAACATCCTACACAAATCCAGCAACTCCTGTTGTTATTAACAGTGGTATGCCTGTTGTTATTGACAGTGGTATGCTTGAGTCCATCCACAAACAAGAACAACGGCGAGGCGCGTCCCTTTTTACGCGCCTTTTGCTGCCGAACCGAGAATCACCATCATGAGCGACCAAATCAAGAACGTCAGTGACGCCAGCTTCGATGCCGATGTGTTGAAATCCGGCCAGCCGGTGCTGGTGGACTACTGGGCTGCCTGGTGTGGCCCCTGCAAGATGATTGCCCCGATCCTGGAAGAAGTCGCCACGGAATACGCCGGTCGCCTGACGATCGCCAAGCTGAACGTCGACGAAAACCAGGGTACCGCCACCAAGTACGGCATCCGCGGCATTCCTACCCTTATGCTCTTTAAAGACGGCCAAGCCGCCGCCACCAAAGTTGGCGCGCTGTCGAAGTCGCAACTGACCGCATTCCTGGACGGCGCGCTGTAAGCCGCGTGCCGTGAACGAAAGCGCCGCCCTCGGGGCGGCGCTCACTCAATACCGCGTGTGCCCGTCCGTGGCGCGCCGCCAGAACTCTCCTTCACTCTCCCCCAAAATCCCACCGCGATGCACCTCAACGAACTGAAGGCGCTGCACGTCTCGCAGCTGCTGGAAATGGCCGCCGGCCTGGAAATCGAGAACGCCAACCGCCTGCGCAAGCAGGAATTGATGTTCGCCATCATGAAACGGCGCGCCAAGCAAGGCGAGCAGATCTTCGGCGACGGCGTCCTCGAAGTCCTGCCGGACGGCTTCGGCTTCCTGCGCTCGCCCGAGACTTCGTATCTGGCCAGCACGGACGACATCTACATCTCGCCCTCGCAGATCCGCCGCTTCAACCTGCACACCGGAGACTCGATCGAAGGCGAAGTGCGCACGCCCAAGGATGGCGAGCGCTATTTCGCCCTGGTCAAGGTCGACAAGGTCAACGGCGTGGCGCCTGAAGCGATCAAGCATCGCATCATGTTCGAAAACCTGACGCCGCTGCATCCGAACCGGACCATGCGCCTGGAACGCGACATCAAGAGCGAGGAAAACCTCACGGGCCGCATTCTTGACGTCTTCGCTCCCATCGGCATGGGCCAGCGCGGCCTGATCGTCGCCAGCCCCAAGTCCGGCAAGACGGTGATGATGCAGCACATCGCGCACGCCATCACCACCAACTACCCCGACGCGGTCATGATCGTCCTGCTGGTGGACGAACGCCCCGAGGAAGTGACCGAAATGCAGCGCACGGTGCGCGGCGAAGTGGTGGCCTCGACCTTCGACGAACCCGCCACCCGCCACGTGCAGGTCGCGGAAATGGTCATCGAAAAGGCCAAGCGCCTGGTCGAAATGAAGAAGGACGTCGTGATCCTGCTGGACTCGATCACCCGTCTGGCCCGCGCCTACAACACCGTGGTGCCGGCCTCCGGCAAGGTGCTGACCGGCGGCGTGGACGCCAACGCCCTGCAACGCCCCAAGCGCTTCTTCGGCGCCGCCCGCAACCTGGAAGAAGGCGGTTCGCTGACCATCCTGGGCACGGCGCTGATCGAAACCGGCAGCCGCATGGATGAAGTCATCTATGAAGAATTCAAGGGCACCGGCAACTCCGAAGTCCACCTCGAGCGCCGCCTGGCTGAAAAGCGCGTCTACCCGTCGATCAACCTGAACAAGTCCGGCACGCGCCGCGAAGAGCTGCTGATCGCGCCGGACCTGCTGCAGAAGGTCTGGGTGCTGCGCAAGTTCATCCACGACATGGACGAAGTCCAGTCCATGGAGTTCATCCTGGACAAGATGCGCGCCACCAAGACCAACGCCGAATTCTTCGACATGATGAAGAAGAAGTAAACGGCGCTGCGGTCCATGGCGCCTGCGCCGCGGACCCGCCCATGAAAAACGCCCTGGAGCGCGCTTGCGCCCAGGGCGTTTTTCATGGGGCCGACCCGGCCGCTGCCTGCGCGGCTCAATTGCCCATGAACTCCTCCAGCGTGCCGGGCTGCGGAGCGGGACGCGGGGTGTGCTTGGCGCCCGTCGGCTTGCCCGACGCGTCTATCGGCTCGATCTTGGGATCGTCCCAACTGCCGGTGACGGCGTATTCCATGGTCATGGCCCGCGCCAGCGGCTGCTTCAGCAGCCACTGCGTCACGAACGCGCCCAGTCCGATCAGCGGATTGACCGCCAACGCCGTCACCATGGCCGCACCGCTGGCGTCCAGGTTCGGAATCACCACGGCCTTCATGTCCCAGCGTTCGCGGATGATGTTGACACCGCCCGCCAGCACGATCGCCGCCACCGGGCCGTTGATCTTGTAACCCTCGGTCGAGGCCGTGCCGTCGGCCAGCTTAACCTTGCCCCGGATGGTGTCGAAGGGGAAACCGTCGCGCAGCAGATTGGTGGGGTTCACGTCCAAGCGCGCCAGGCGCTGCAGCGATTGCAGGGACAGCAGCTCCAGCAGGCGCGCGGTGCGCGAGTTCACGTGCATGAAGCGGCCCTTGTCCAGGCTGACGTCGACCTCGCCGGTCAGATCCTCGATCTTGTGGGTCCACGGCAGATTGCGCCAGGTAGCCTTGCCCAGCATCGTGCCCTTGCCGCCCGACACCACCTTCTCGAAACCGATGCGGTCGAGGAACTTGCCCACGTCTTCGAACTTGACCGAGGCGTCCACGGTCAGGCCGCGGCTCTGGCCTTCCAGGCCCCAATTGCCGGTGGCGTTGAGCGAGGCCGCGTCGTTGACGATGGACAGCTTGTCCAGGCGCCACTGGCGGCCGCGCTCAAGATTCGTGCCCTGCACCTGGAGTTCGCCCACATTCTTGCCGTACAGCAGGAACTCCTTGGCTTGCAGATCGATCGCCGGGATGTCGGACAGGTCGTTGCCAGAGGACAACGCCTCGTCGGCCTGGTTGGTGTCGCCCTCGCCGCCCAGCGACAGGTGCTTCAGGCGGGCGGTGATCTGGCCGGCGATGGCGCCGGAAGCCTCGCGCCATTCCAGTGAACCCGTGGCCTGCTTGGATTGCAGGTCCACGCGCCACTGCGCCGGCCCCGGCCGGGTCGCGTACAGCGTCAGGTCGTTCAGGATAAAGCCGCCCGTGCGCAGGACACCGGCCGCGAGGCTGATGCGCTCGGCCGCGGGCAGCATGGGTTTGGCTGCGGCTGCGGCCTTGCCCTTGCCGGCAGGCGCGCTGAAACCATCGGAGACCTTTTCCCAGGCGTCCATGTCCAGTTCTGGCAGACTGGCGTTCAGACTGAAGCCGCGCTCCGGCAAGCTTGCCGGACGGTTGATGCCCAGCGCGCCGCGCGCGAAATAGGATGGCGCCCCCTCTGACGGCGCCCGTTCGAACAGGGCGTTGACGGCATCGCCCAGGCTGGCGGTAAGCCAGCGCCGGTTCTGCGCCCCGCGGTCCTGCGCGGGCGACCATTGCACCTTCAGCAACTGGGAAGCCTGGGCCGGCTTGCCCACCGGAGCGGGCATATCGATGGCCATGCCCACCAGGTCGGACTCGACGGAAATGTCCACCGCGCCGCCGCGCTGATAGCCCACCTTGCCTTTGTAGGCGGCCTTGCCCGAAAAGCGCGACATGGACGGCGTGTTGCTCAACTGGGTCAGCGCCAGCCCGGCCAGCGTGCCCTCAAAGCGCAGCGCGTCCGTGCTCTGGGCCAGGCGCCCGTAGATCCGCGCCGGGCCGCCCAGGAATTGCGCCCGCAGTTCCTTGGCTTCCACGCCCTTCTCCGAAAACGCCAGGTCGCCGTGCATCTGGCTGAGCAGGGGCATTTCGGGCATGAAGGTGAACGTGTTGCCCGCGAACAGGATGTTGCCCTGGACCTGGGTATCGTCCGTGTTCAGCAAGGGCACCTTGAGCTTGAGTCCCACCCGCCAGTCGCCGGTTCCGCGCGCCTCGTCCAGGGCGCCGTCCAGCAACCCGCCCAAGGGCGAGTTGGCCGCCAGCGCCAGATAGGCCGGCACGGTGCCGGAAGTCTCGCCGGTCAGCAGCAGTTCGGAGTTCTCTTCCATGTTGGGAATGGTGGCGGACACCGCTCCCAGCGTTACGGTCTGCCCGGGCCCCGTATGTGCGATCGCGCCGCCCGCGCTGTCCAGCGCCAGGCTGACCTTGTCGATACGGAAGTTGCCGGACAGGTTCTCCAGCATCGGCCAACCCTTGCGGCGCTCCCGCGCCGGCGCGTAATCGACCTTGGCCCCGCTGAACGCGCCGGCAATCACGAATTCGCCCTGGGATGCCGGATTGGCATAGGGAAAGTCATCGAGATCGCCCTTGAGCGTGATGAATGCGGACTGCATTTCGCCGGCTGGCAAGCCGATGGCCAGCCACTCGCGGGCGTCGGCGTTGACCTCCAAGGGCAGGTAGCGATGGATGGCGGACATGGAGCCGCGCGCCATCACGCCGCGCATGTCGACGCTACCCGCCGCGGTCTTGCCCTCGCGCCGCCATTGCCCTTGCAAGCGCAGGTCGATGTCATCGTTGACCAGTTGCAGCTGGCCGACGTCCACGAACCAGTGCTCGGCGTCCGGTCCCTTCACGCTGGCGTCCAGCGCCACTTCACGCGCCGCCAGCGTGGGCTGCTCGAAGATACCCGGCAAGTGCACGCCCAGTTGCTCGGCCTTGCCGCTGACCGACACCGCGGGAGCCCCGGGGCTGCGCGCCAGGGGCACGCCGTCCAATTGAATGAAGTCGCCCGGCAAGCCCTGGATACGGACCTGGGCGTAACCAGCCTTGAAGCCAGAAGCTTGCGCGCCTTGCGGGGTCGCCGTCCATTGCAGGCCGCGCGTCGCGACATCCGCGGTCAGATCGGTGAATTTCCCGCGTTCCAGCTGCAACCATGCACGGCCACTCAGGCGGCCCGCCACTGCCGGAACCTCGAACCACGGCTGCCATGCCAGCGGCTCCACATCGTCCAGCTGAGCATATAGCTGACCACCCCAGTTGCCTGGATTGGCCGCGTTCACGGTGAACAGGCTACGGTTGAATTCGCCGCGCAGCTCGACGTTGCTCGCCAGCGCGCCCCCCGCCGCGGCCTTGAGCACGAAGCGGTGCGACAGGCTGCCGTTGCGCGCCAGTAAATCGACGCTGGTAAGCGTCAACTCCGGCGCTCCGCGCAATTCGTCCTGCCAGCGTATGGTGGCATCGCGGATCCGCAGCTCGCGCTGCGCGCCCAGCCAGCGCAGGGCAGGATGGTCCAAGTCTGAACGCTGGTCGCTGGCATTCAAGTCGATGTCCTGGCCCGCCACCCATAAGTGATTGGCCGGATCGCGCCGCAGGGTGAGCTCAGGCCGTTCGACCTGCAGCCGCAACAGCTTGGGCGACAAAGTCAAAATGCTGCGCCAGGCGAGCACCGCCGACACCGAAGGCAAGGACAGCACGGGATCGACCTCGTCGTCGTAGACTTGGACGGAGGTGAGATCGAGCTTGGGATTCAGGCCATGCCAGTTCGCCTGGATGGAGCCGATGGTCACGCGGGAGCCCAGCGCCTGGCTGGCGTAGGCTTCGATCTGGGGACGCCATTGGTCCACGCGCGGCAGGACCCAATAGCGGACGCCCAGCAGTCCGAGGGCCACGACGCCATAGATGGTCAGCACGGCCCAGAAAACCCAGCAGAGCACTTTTTTTGAAACAGACACGGATCGGTGGGCAGGAAAATATGTCTTGCGGTATCGTCCCCACTTATACCTGAAACGCGCCTATTCTGCCGCCCCTTTCGCCATGTCCACGCCCGCCCCCACACTTGCCCCCGCCCTCGCCTGGTCTGGCCATCTGCGCCGCCGGCTGGATGCCCACCCGGATCTGGCCGCCTGGCTGAACGATGCCGTGCGCGAACCCGTGACGCCCGCGCAGATCGCGCGCTGGCAAGCCGAGCTGGCCGGACCGCAGGCAGGCGGCGTGCTGCCGGTCGATGTCTGCCGCATGGTGCTGCGCAAGCTGCGCGAGCGGGTCTTCAACACGCTCATCGTGCGCGACCTGACCGGCCAGGCCGATCTGGAGGAAGTCGTCGGCGCCATGACCACGCTGGCCGACACCGCCGTGGCCGCGGCCTATCGCAGCGTGGCGGCGGATCTCGCCGCGGTGCATGGCGTGCCGCGGGATCCGGCTACCGGCAAGCCGCAGGAAATGCTGATCGTGGGCATGGGCAAGCTGGGCGGCTGCGAACTGAATGTTTCGTCCGACATCGACCTGATCATGCTGTACGGCGAAGAAGGCGAAACCGACGGCCCGCGCCGCATCAGCCATCACGAGTTCTACGGCCGCCTGACGCGGCGCATGATGCCCGTGTTGTCGGAAGTGGACGCCAACGGCCAGGTGTTCCGCACCGACCTGCGGCTGCGCCCCGACGGCGACGCCGGTCCCCTGGCCTGGAGCCTGGACGCGCTGGAGCATTACCTGATCGGCCAGGGCCGGGAATGGGAACGCTACGCCTGGCTCAAGGCGCGCCTGATACCGGCCCAGGCCTTCGAAGGCAGCGACAGCGCCGCCCAGGCGCGTCAGCTGGAAAGCCTGCGCGTGCCCTTCGTCTACCGCAAGTATTTCGATTTCGACGCGCTCTCGGCCCTGCGCGCCCTGCGCGAACGCATCCGCCAGGACTGGCAGCGGCGCGCCAGCGCGCGCAACGGCATCGACAGCGCCAACAATATCAAGCTGGGCGATGGCGGCATTCGCGAAATCGAATTCGTGGTGCAGTTGGCGCAACTGATCCGCGGCGGCCGCATGCCCGCGCTGCAAAAGCGCGGCCTGCTGGAAGCGCTGCATGCGGAAAGCGGCGCCGGCCTGGTGCCCGAGGACGATGCGCGCCGGCTCGAAGAGGCCTACCGCTACCTGCGCCGTACCGAACATGCCCTGCAATACCGCGAGGACGCCCAGACCCATCTGCTGCCGGGCGACCCCGAACTGCGCGGCGCCCTGGCCGCGGCCCTGGGCATGAGCCCCGAGGACTTCGAAAGCACGCTGACCGGGCACCGGCAATTCGTCTCGCAAACCTTCCGCAACGTGTTCCGCCTGGTGGGCATGGGCGACGCCGAAGTGCCGGCGCCCGCGCCCGGCACCGCCGACCCCGGGTCCGGCCCGGACGAACCCGACAGCAGCTGCGAACTGGCCGAACAGATCAGCCAGGCCTTCGGCGACGACGCGCAAGACCTGTTGCGCCGTACCGAAACGCTGCTGGGCAGCCACCGCGTGCGCAGCCTGCCCGAGAGCAGCCGCAAGCGCATGGACGCCTTGCTACCGGCTGCGCTGCGTGCCGCCCTGCGAACGCCGGCGCCGCTGCAGGCCACGGTGCGCCTGTTTGACCTGATCGAAAAGATCGCTCAGCGCAGCGCCTACCTGGCGCTGCTGGCCGAGTACCCCGACACCCTGGCGCGCGTGGCGCGCATGGTCGCCGCCAGCCCCTGGGCCGCGCAATACTTGACCCAGCACCCCTTGCTGCTGGACAGCCTGATCGACTGGCGCACCCTGTTCGAGCCGCTGGACTTCGCCCAGATCGCGCGCCAACTGAGCGCGGACCTGGACGCTTGCCGGCTGCCCGACGGCGATCCGGACATCGAGCGCCAGATGAACCTGATGCGCGACATGCAGCGCCAGGCCAGTTTCCAGTTGCTGGCGCAGGACCTGGAAGGCGAACTCACCGTGGAGAAACTGGCCGACCAGCTCTCCGCGCTGGCCGATCTGCTGCTGACCGAAACCATCCGCCGCACCTGGCCGCTGGTCAACAAGGCCGAGGGCGCCGAGCCGCGCTTCGCCGTCATCGCCTACGGCAAGCTGGGCGGCAAGGAACTGGGCTACGCCTCGGACCTGGACCTGGTGTTCCTGTTCGACGACCCGCGCGAGGACGCCGCCGAGGTCTACGCCAAGCTCGGCCGGCGCATGACCTCCTGGCTCTCGACCATGACGTCCTCCGGCCGGCTGTACGAAGTCGACCTGCGCCTGCGGCCGGACGGCGACGCCGGCCTGCTGGCGGTGTCGGTGGAAGCATTCGAGCAGTACCAGCACAAGCACGCCTGGGCCTGGGAGCATCAGGCGCTGACCCGCGCCCGCTACGCTTCGGGCGACGCCAGCGTCGGCGCCCGCTTCGAGCAGATCCGCGAAGACATCCTGGTGCTGCCGCGCGACGCCGCCAAGCTGCGCGAGGAAGTGCTGGCGATGCGCGAGAAAATCAACGCGGGCCACCCCAACACCGGCCCGCTGTTCGACCTGAAGCATGACCGCGGCGGCATGGTGGACGTGGAATTCGTCACGCAGTACCTGGTGCTGTGCCACTCGGGCACCCATCCGGTGCTGGTGCGCAATCTGGGCAATATTGCGTTGCTGCGCCTGTCGGGCGAAGCGGGGCT
Organism: Achromobacter sp. SD115; assembly: GCF_017355315.1. Lineage (NCBI taxonomy): Bacteria > Pseudomonadati > Pseudomonadota > Betaproteobacteria > Burkholderiales > Alcaligenaceae > Achromobacter > Achromobacter sp. SD115. The sequence goes on from NZ_JADIJM010000020.1 coordinate 120,325, forward strand.
GATTTCGCCTGAACTGGCGGCCCGCGCCGGCGACGCCTACCGCACGCTGCGCCGGGCCCAGCACCAGATGCGCCTGCAGGGTGTGGAAAAGGCGCGTGTCCCGCAGGATCAGCTACAGGAAGAACGCGCCGCCGTGCGCGAACTCTGGACGGCGGTGCTGGGCTGAACACGTTGGGGGGACAGAGCATCGCCAGTTTGCGGCAACTCAGCGTAAAATAAGGAGTTTTCCGCCTTATTTGTTGCTCGCAAGCCATGTCTGAACTCGTGCGCCCCAAACTCGACCTGCCCGCCGGCCGCAGCAAAGTGCTGATGCACTCCTGCTGCGCGCCCTGTTCCGGCGAAGTCATGGAAGCGATGACCGCCTCGGGCATCGACTACGCCATCTACTTCTACAACCCGAACATCCATCCGGTCAAAGAGTACGAAATCCGCAAGCAGGAAAACATCCGCTTCGCCGAGCAGCACGGCATCGAATTCATCGACGCCGACTACGACATGGACAACTGGTTCGACCGCATCAAGGGCATGGAAGACGCCCCCGAACGCGGCGAGCGCTGCACGGCCTGCTTCGACATGCGCTTCGAACGCACCGCGCTCTACGCGCACGAGCATGGTTTCGACACCATCACCAGCTCGCTGGGCATCTCGCGCTGGAAGGACATGAACCAGATCAACGGCTGCGGCGAACGCGCCGCGGCGCGCTACGACGACCTGGTCTACTGGACCTACAACTGGCGCAAGGGCGGCGGTTCCGCCCGCATGATCGAAATCAGCAAGCGCGAGAACTTCTACCAGCAGGAATACTGCGGCTGCGTCTATTCGCTGCGCGACACCAACCGCCACCGCCGCTCGCAGGGCCGCGAACGCATCCACATCGGCGTGAAGTTCTACGGCAAGGAAGACCTGATCAACGAGGAACAGCTCTGATCAAGCCGTGTGCCCATGGCGCCGGTACTCCGACGGCGACGCGCCGAAACGCTTGCGGAACGCGTGGCTGAAACGCGCCGCATCTGAGAACCCGAATCTGTAGGCGATGTCGCCTATCGGCCGCGCCGCCTGGGCGGGGTCGCGCAGCGTATCGCGGCAACGCTCCAGCCGCGCGCTGAGGATGAAGTCGGCCGGAGTCGTGGAAGCCTGCGCGAACAGGTTGTAGAGGTAGCGGCGCGACATCCGGAAGGCCGCGGCTGCGGCTGCCGGCGACAGCGCCGGATCATGCAGGTTTTCAAGTATGTGCTGCTGCACCCGGCGCAATTGCGCCTGCCGCAGTTCGGCCTGGTCGTGTTCGGCTTGCCCCCCTGCCCGCTCGCTGATGTCCAACCCCATCATCTGCAGCACCGCGTTGGCGGCATCGCGCGAGGCGCTTTCGGACAGGTGCGCGTGCTCGGTCAGCGCTACGCGCAGCAGATCCATCGCCATGCGCCCGCAACCCTGGCGGGCACTGAAGCTGCGCGCCACGGCATTCTGCATGAACGACTGCCAGGCGTCGAAATGCTTGCCGGGCACCTGCATCACCAGGAAGTGCGCGCCATCGTCGACTTCGACCTCGTACGGCCGGGTGGTGTCGTAGATGCTCCATTCGCCCGGCACCAGCAAGGCGCTGCGTCCCGACTGGCGGATTTCGCTGCGGCCCGCGAGCTGCAGCGTCACCTTGTATCCTGGCGTCTCGGAACGATCGGCCAGCAGCTTGCTGCGGCGTACGCGTTGGGCGCTGCTGCGCATTTCGCAAACCTGCATCCAGCCCAGCGAGTCCACCGCCACGCTGTTGCGGAAACGGGCCGGAAACACCGCGGAGACTTCCAGGGGAACGAAGGTATCGCTGACATTTTCCTGCCAGCTTGCGCAGTCCAGGAAATGCCTGGGCTCGCTGCGCAAAAGGGATGGGGACATGGCGGCTCCGAGCCTTTCTGCCTGGGCGGCAAGCCCGACAGCACAGCTACAGCGTTGAATGAAATGCTGCCTCTTTCTAGCACCGGCCGGCGCGAGGGAGTATCGGTGACAACCCCTAAATTTCAGGCCCGCTAGGGTTTTCTGTCGCTGCCATAGGAATAATCGGCCAAAGGCAAGCCCAGTCCCGCCAAGGCCTGCGCCAATCCGTGGCGCACCGGCACCACGTCCTCGTAACGGCGCGGACGCACCTGCGCCACCTCCTGTTCGGTGTAGGGACGGAAGTTCTCCGGCAATTGCGCGGGACTGAATTCCTCCACGATCCAATTCAGCACGGCCGCGAGCTCGGCATTGTTCAGTTGCGATTGCGCCGCCCCCGGCACGCGCACCAGATACTCCCGGCCTTGCGGCAAATGCACGAACGAACCCACGGAATTGCGGAAGTCGGGAATGCCATGGCGGCCGCTCCCGCGCCCGTCCACCCGATGGCAGCCCGCGCACTGCAGCACATAGTCGGCACGAACGGCCTGGCGCAACCGGTCGGACGCGGCACCGGCCGCCGCGGCATCGGCCGCCGTATGCTGCGCAACGGCCGGGCCCGCGCAGAGCAGGACGGCGGCGGCACAGAGCCAGCGCCACCCCTGCTGCGGCGGTCGTTGCGCCGGATTCATGATTTCGGCTTGGGCTTGGCCAGGCCCACGATCACGGACGTGGTGCAATGGAAGATGGAGGATTCGTTTGACATGCACCAGTTCACATCGTTGTGCAGGAACATCTGATAGCCCGGCCGCTCGCGCTCGGCGGATGCGCACATGCATTTGCCGCAAGCGGCTTTGCCGCAGCAGTCGTTATAGCTGATCAGGTAGTCCTTGCCGTCCAGCGGATTGTGGCAGGTGCCGACCCACGATACCGCCGAGGGCGAGGTGCCGGGCGGGCAGGACGTCATGCTGCCGCCGCAGCATGAACACAGAAAGCCGTCCACCGCGCAATAGCGCCAGTAATCGCACGCCGTGTCATCCATCTGCGGCTTCTTGGGATCCGCGGGCGCGGAACGCGCCACCGGCAGCACCGGCATGAGGAAAGCCGTTCCTACCAGCGCTCGGCCGATGCGGTTGAGCACGCTGCGCCGGGAAGTGGTGTGCGCGACCGAGCGCGTGGCGCGCTCTGCGAATTTATCCAGCCAGTGCATTGCCGCTCTCCTTGCGGGAAATCCGGGTTTCTTCCAGCGTGCCGGCGGCCAGGAACTCCTGCACCGACGCCACGCCCAGCTCCTTCGCCGTGAACAGGCTTTCCAGCTGTTCGCGCGAGTTGATCAAGCCCTTGGCGCGCAGGGTTCCGGTTTCATCGATCAGCACGGCATAAGGCAGCTTGCTGATCTGGAACTTCATGCCCAGTTCGGTCGACAGCAGGTACGGAAACCGTTCCAGTCCCGCCTGTTTGTAGAACGCCAGATGCTCGGGCATTTCGCCGTCGCTGGCCAGGACGATGCGCAGCCACGCGCTTTCCGTGCTGGCCACCGACTTCAGGATGGGCAGCAGCTTCTTGCAGACCGGGCAGGTCGGGGAAAGAAAGAACAACAGTTGGCTGTGCTGGCCGCGTTCGCCCACGACGATGCGGCGGCCCAACAGATCCGACAGTTCGAAGCGCGGCGCAGCCTCACCCACGCCCGGGCCCTTGTCCATCGTCAGCGCCCCCATCGGCGCCACGCGCTCGTACAGCACGCCGATTTGTCTGGACAAGGCCAGGATGACGAGCACCAGGCAGAGCACCACGCCCCACAGCAGGAAATTGGAAATGATCAAGGCATCCATGTGAATTCCTTCAAAGATTGCGCAACTTGAGGTGTGAGGCCAACAGGTGGTTGGCGGTGAAGTACAGGCCCACGGCGGCGGTGGCCAGGCCAAAAACGGCTGCGGAATCGGTCCACAGCAGGCCGCGGGACTGGCCCGCCACGGCGATGAGGGCTGGCGCGGTCCATAGCGCCAGCGCGGCGTTGCGCAGCACCAGCCACCACGACAGCCCTCCCCGCTGCGCGCCTCGCCCCGGCCCACTGGACGCGGGACCGCCGCAACCGCAATCGATGTCGCGGTGGCCGCGCAGCAGGTTGAAGGCCAGCGCCAGAGTGGCCGCCGCCAGCACCAGCAGCGCCAACTGCGCGCCCGCCGCCTGCCAGGGCGGCGCAAGCAGCAGGGCTCCGGCCAGCGCCTCGCTCAACGCATAGGCCCAGGCAAATGCGCCGCTCCAGCCCGCAGGCAAGATCCGGTAGGCCGACACGATGGTGGCGAAGCCCGCCATGTCCTTCAGCTTTTCCAGCGCTCCCAGGAGCAGCACGCAGGCCAGCGCCGCGCTCGCGGCATACAGCAGCACGGGATCGTTCATCGCGCACCTCGCGGTTGCGGTTCGATCTGCAGCGCGGTTTCGCCGGCGGCCTGGATCGTACCCTTGAGGACCGGCGCGGCGGGCGCGGCGTCATAGACGTTCACGTTGCCGCCATCGATCGTGTACAGGCGCGGCTGGTCGTCCTGCGAGACCGACATCGACAAGGCATTCTGGCCCGGCACCCGCGCTACCCTCTTGTGCGTGGCCAGGTCGTAGACCCAGATCTCGGCGGCCGGCGTCTTGTGCGAACCCTCGGCCCCGTTCGGATGCATGCCCACGTACAGCCGCTTGGCGGCCTTGTTGATGGCCAACAGGTTGTAGCCGCCAGGGCGCCAGCCCTGATCCTTGCCCGATGCGTCCAGCAAAGACCAGGACTTGCCGAACACGGCATTCTTGCCACTGAAGTCGGCACTGTAGACATTGCCGTTGTAGGAGACGAAGTAGTAGGTATCGCCCAGATTTTCCGTGTGCGTGAAGATGGGGTCCTTCTCCGGATCGAACATGGGCTGGCTGCGCTGCTGGCCCGCCGGCTTGCCGGCCTGGTCCAGGTCCACGGTCAGCAGCGCGCCGTCGCCGCAGATGCTGGCGAAGCTGCGCGGGCGCGAAGGCAACACGATGATGCTCCAGCAACCCGCGGCCACGGTCACCTCATCAGCGAACTGGCGCGTCTTCAGATTCACCACCGTGACCGAGGACGCGGGCGTGGCGTTCTGCACGAACAGCAGTTCCCCGTCCGTGCTCTGCTGCAGATAGTTCCGGTAGTTCAGCGCCTGCGCGCGCTTCTGCGGAATCGACACCTCGTACCTGGGCGTGAGCGCTTCGGCGTCCCAGGCCTCCACCACGTCCGTGCGCTTGCCGCGGTTCAAGCGCTCGTAGTAAGTCGTCATGACGTAGATGTCCTTGCCGTCCGCGGACACGGTCATGTGGCCGTTGAACGACGTAGGCACCAGGCCCAGGAACTTCAGGGTGTCGCCGTCATAGATGTTGACCCGGCTGTCGACCAGGTGGTTGAAGACGGCGTCCATCACGTACAGCCGGTGCGGCGTGGCCGGCGGCAGGCGGGTGCCGCCCTTCAGTTCTTCCACGGGCAGGTCCGCCCGGGCCAGGCCCGCCGACGCCGCCAGAGCGGCGCACAGCGCCCACCGTCCGGCCCGTGATGCACATGATCTGGCGCTAGGCGCGTTCATCGATATTCTCCTGGTCTCATGATCCGGCTCCTCTAGAACGCATAGACGTAGCGCAACTGCACGCCACGCATCCGCGGTCCGTTCTCGACCTTCAGGTCGTGGATGTACTGCATCTGAATCTGGTTGGCGTCGTTGATCTGATGCGTCAGTTCGACGGCCAGCTGGTGATTGCGCGCGCGCGTGGCGACGGTCTCGCCGGACGAGGTTTCCTTGCCGCCCGTCTCGTAGCGGTAGCGGATGCCGGTGTAAGTGTCCGGCGTCAGGTTGGTCGAGGCCAGCGCGAAAAAGCGGAACGAGGGATCCTTCTTCAGTGTCTGCCCATGCCAATCGGTATTGCGGCCGTAGATCTCCACTTCCGCGATGGCTTCCAGATACGTGGATTCGCCAAAGCCCTGCACGAAGGAGAAATCCTGGACGGTGGACCAGCGGTTCTTACCCGGCGACACATCGGGGCGCGAACCGTCGTAGCGGCCCACGGGCGCCACGACGAACGGCTCCCAAGCGAACCAGGTCCGGGTCTGCTCATTGTTGTAGAACCAGATCGCCGAACCGAGCGTCACGTCGCCGATGCCGGTCTGGTGGTCGCCCGCCATGCCGGGCAGGTCCTGCGAGGTCCGGATCATCGGCACGATGAATTCCAGCTGCACTGTCTTGCCGTAGAAGTCGCGATAGTGCATCTGGCGATAGACCAGCGTGTTGACGTCGACCGACCCGCCGTCCACGCGCGAGCCTTCGGCATACAAGCCCGAAGACCTCAGCCCGGCCATGTACCCGGCGATGATGTTGGTGCCCACTGGCGCGGGTATCCAGTCGCGCGCGCTGGGGTCTCCCGCCCATGCTGCCTGCGACGCTGCCGCGCACGCGAGCAGCAGCGCCGCCCGCCTGTGGGCCCGGCTCCTTGTCCTGCCTGCCATGTCTTCCCCTTGGTGTCGCGAAGGCGCGGCCACCGGTATTTCCCGGCTTGGGCCGCGCGATCACCGTTCTAGTAAGCGATGCAAACGGACTTCCGTTCCAGGTACATCTCCAACACGGCGCGGCCGTGCTCGCGGCCGATGCCGGATTGCTTGAATCCGCCGAAAGGCATGTTGGGATCCAGCATGTTGTGCGTGTTGACCCAGACGGTGCCGGCATTGATGCGCGGGATCAGGCTTTGCACGCGGGAGAGATCGTTGCTCCAGAGGCTGGCGCCCAGGCCGTAGGCGCTGTCGTTGGCCAGCCGCACCGCATCGTCCAGGGTGTCGAAAGGCTGCGCCACCACGACAGGGCCGAAGATTTCCTCGCAGGCGATGCGCGCGCCCGACGGCACGTCCGCAAAAACAGTGGGCTGCACGAAGTAGCCCGAGCCGGTTCCGCGCTCCCCTCCCGCCAGGACGCGTCCGCCTTCGTTGCGTCCGATATCGATGTAATCCATGACGCGCTTCTGGTGACGGGCCGACACCAGCGGGCCGACCTGCGTGGCGGGGTCGAATCCGGACCCGAGTCTCATGCCGGCGGCCAGATCGGCCAGTCCCTCGACGACCTTGGGATACAGGTTCTTTTGCACATACAGGCGCGAGCCCGCCGTGCAAACCTGCCCCTGGTTGAAGAAAATGGCGGCTGCGGCTCCCTGCACGGCGCGGTCGACGTCGCAATCGTCCAACACGATCACCGGGGATTTTCCGCCCAGTTCCAGCGAAACCCGCTTCATGTCGTCCATCGCGGCGCGTCCGATCAGCTTGCCAACTTCGGTCGAGCCCGTGAACGCGATCTTGTCCACGCCGGGATGCGCGACCAGCGCGGCGCCAGCGGTCTCGCCCCGCCCGGTCACGACGTTGACGACGCCGGGCGGGAAGCCTGCTTCCAGCACCAGCTCGGCCAGGCGCAATGCCGTCAGCGGCGTTTCCTCGGCCGGCTTGAGCACCACGGTGCAGCCCGCGGCCAGGGCGGGAGCGATCTTCCAGATCGCCATCAGCAGCGGGAAATTCCACGGGATGATCGCCGCCACCACGCCCACGGCCTGCGGCAGGGTGTAGGCGCTGTAGCGGACGCCGGGAGGAAACGGTATGGACAGCGACAGCGTGTCGCCCGTGATCTTGGTCGCCCAACCCGCCATGTAGCGCAGCCACTGCGCGCCCGAGCCGACTTCCAGGCCCTGCGCGACGCCCAGCAGCTTGCCGTTGTTCAGGGTTTCCAGGCGGGCCAGTTCCGTGCCGTACAGCTCGACCAGGTCGGCCAGTTTCAGCAACAGGCGCTCGCGCCCGGCAGGCAGCATGTCGCGCCAGGGACCGGACTCGAAGGCGCGCCTGGCGGCCTGTACGGCCAGATCCACCTGCAGCGGTCCAGCGTCGGGTTGATGGGCGATGACTTCGCCCGTGGCCGGATCATGGACCGCGATGGGCGCGCCTTGCCCCACGCGCACCGGCTTGCCATCGATGAGCATGGCTTCCCGGATGGCGGCCAGTTCCGGGCGGTCAGAACCGGCGTGGCCGGCGGCGATTGCGCTTGCTGAAGACATTCGAAGCTCCAACGAAATGGTTGAAGCCAGGATAGCAACGGCATTCCCGCAAGGCTTGTCGGACCGTGCATGGCGATTTGTCATTCTGCGCACGGCGCAGCGGGAAAGCCCTGGCAGCGCGCCCGCCAGCCCGGGCTTGCGCCCCCCGGCGGTGCGTTTTTTCCAGGGCACGGCGCAAGAAAAAGCCCGGCAACGCGCGCAGCGCGGTACCGGGCCAGGCGCCACAGCCCCTGCGGGCCGGAGCGCATCGCGGTTTCCGGATCAGTCCAGCATCAGCACCGTGGCGCCGGTGGTCTTGCGTCCGGCCAGCGCGGTCTGCGCCTCGCCGGCCTGCTCCAGCGTATAGCGCTGGTCAATGCGGACCTTGATCTTCTTCTTCAGGACCAGGTCGAACAGTTCCTCGGAAGCGGCTTGCAGCTTGGCCAGCGTGTTCACGTGCAGGCCCAGCGACGGGCGCGTCACGTACAGGCAGCCCTTCTGGTTCAGCGTCGCCAGGTTGACGCCCGACACCGGGCCGGACGCGTTGCCGAAGCTCACCATCAGGCCGCGCGGCTCGATGCAGTCCAGCGAGGTTTCCCAAGTGTCCTTGCCCACGCCGTCATAGACCACCGGCACCTTCTTGCCGCCGGTCAGCTCGAGCACGCGCTCGGCCACGTTCTCGCGCGAGTAGTCGATGGTTTCCCAGGCGCCGTTGGCGCGGGCCAGCTCCGCCTTCTCGGGGCTGGAGACCGTGCCGATCAGCTTCACGCCCAGGGCCTTGGCCCATTGGCATGCGATCAGGCCCACGCCGCCGGCGGCCGCGTGGAACAGAATGGTCTCGCCGCCTTGCAAACGGTAGGTCTGGCGGAACAGGTACTGCACGGTCAGGCCCTTGAGCATCAGCGCCGCCGCTTCGTCGAAACCGATGCCCTTGGGCACCTTGACGACCTGCGCGGCCGGCACGTTGCGCGCCTTGGCGTAGGCGCCGATCGGGCTCTGGCCGTAGGCGACGCGGTCGCCCTTCTTCAGATGCGTGACTTCAGCGCCAACCGCGGTCACGACGCCCGCGCCTTCAAAGCCCAGGCCGTGGGGCAGCGGATGGGGATACAAGCCCGTGCGGAAATAGATATCGATGAAGTTCAGACCGGCGGCGTGCTGCTCGATCGTGACTTCATTGGCGGCGGGCGGAGGCACTTCCACCTCGACCAGCTTCAGGACTTCAGGACCACCGTGCTGCTCGATACGAATTGCCTTGACGAGATTGCTGGCCATGCTGGCCTCCTTTCATTGGAAAAATTGCTAACGAGGGCCTGTCTGCGGCCCCTGAACAAGAAACACCAGATTCAACGCGATGGCCGGGCCTCGCTCTGCCTGGTCGACGCAAGCCTGCCGGCCCCGCCCCCCATCAGCGCGAATACCCCAGCCAGCACCAACGCGGTCCCCGCCATCTGCCATACCGTGATGGGCTCTTGCAGGAACCACGATGCCAGAAACAGCACCGACACCGGCCCGATCATGCCCAGCAGCGACGCGGTGGGCGCGCCGATCAGCGCGACCGCCCACATCAGCATGAACACCGGCACCACCGTATTCAGCGTGGCGTGGATCACCGAATAACCATAGACCCCGGCAGGCTGGATCAGCATGGCCGGGGGATGCACGACAAAGAACTGGATGATGCAGGCCACGCAGGACACCAGCATGGCATACGCCACCAGACGCGTCGCGCCCAAGCGCTTGACCAGTTCCCCCGAACAGATCAGGTACACAGAATAGCTTGCGGCCGATCCGAAAACGAACAAAGACCCTAACAGCACCTCGCCGCCGCCGAAGGACAGGTCGTGGGCGAACACCAGCACCACCCCGGCGTAGGACAGCACCATGGCCATCCACTGGCGGCGCTCGACCGGGCGCTTGAACCAGAACGCCGACAGCAACACCACCAGCGAAGGCGAGAGGAACAGGATCAGGCGCTCCAGGCTGGCGGTGACGTAGCGCAGCCCCAGAAAGTCCAGGAAGCTGGACAGGTAGTAGCCCAGCAGGCCCAGCACGCAGACCTGCGCGCGCTCCTTCCAGGTCATGGTCGGGATTTCGCCGCGCGCCGCGCGGCGCGACTGATGCCAGGCCACCGCCGCGAAAAACGGCATGGCGAACAGCATGCGGAAGGCGATGAGGGTGACCGCGTCGATGCCGTAGCGATAGGTGAACTTCACCACGATGGCCTTGGCCGAAAACAGGACCGCGCCCAGGGTCGCCAGGAAGAAGCCGGCAGCGCGGCTGGAAGGACGGAAGGACGGCAAAAGCTTGGCAAGGCGATTCATGCGATGATTTTATGTTCAGTGCAAAAACACCGCACGCCTTTGCCCACGCTTTCCCGGCCATATTTTTCTCACGCATGACCCGTCACCGCGCTCTCACCTACATCCATGTTGCCGCCGTGCTATTCGGCCTGACCGGCGTATTCGGCGAACTGATCCAGGCCAGCGCCGCCGTGATCACGCTGGGCCGGGCGGTCTTCGCGGTGCTCGCGCTGGGGCTGTTCGCCCGCATGCGCCGCAAGCCGCTGCTGGGCGCCCTGACGCCCGCGCAGCTGTTCGTGCTGGTGGTGTCGGGCGGCCTGCTGGCGGGACACTGGGTCACGTTCTTCATTGCCGTGAAGGTGGGCGGCATCGCCATCGCCACGCTGGGCTTCGCCAGCTTCCCTGCGTTCATCACCTTGTTCGAGGGGCTGCTGTTCCGTGAGCGCATCCGCCCGACCGAATGGCTGCTGCTGGGCCTGGTGACCGCTGGCCTGGTGCTGGTGACCCCGTCGTTCGACCTGGCCGACCAGGGCACCATCGGCCTGGCCTGGGGCCTGTTGTCGGGGCTGAGCTTCGCGCTGCTGGCCTTGAGCAACCGCCGTTCAGCCTCGGGCATGGACCCGATGCAGGTAGCGTGCTGGCAAAACCTGGTGGTGGCGCTGGTGATGCTGCCGTTCGCCGTGTCCCAACTGCCGGCGCTGCCTGCCTTGGACTGGTTCTGGCTGGCGCTGCTGGGCATCTTCTGCACCGGCTTGTCCCACTATCTGTTCGTGTCCAGCCTGACGCGGCTGAACGCGCGCAGCGCCGGGCTGGTCATCGCGCTGGAACCCGTGTACGCCATCGGCTTCGCCTGGATCCTGTTCAGCCAGGAGCCCACGCCCCGCATGATGGCCGGCGCCGCCCTGATTGTGGCCGCCATCGTCTGGTCGGGCCTGCGCAAGCAGGCGCCAGCGCCACTACAGCCCGACACGACGGCCAAAACACAGCCTTGACAATAACTGACTAGGCAGTAAAATTTGGCACATATGACTGCCGCGCCTCCCCTCTCTTCGTCCGATACACCTGTCCATTACCGCGGCGACGCCCGCTGCGTGATGGAAGACAACGCCGGTTTCCTGATCAAACTGGTCTCCAATTCGTTGAACCGGATGCTGGATCAGGAAATGGCCCCGCTGGAACTCACCGCCATGCAATGGCGCCCCATTCTGCTGGTTTTCCAGGGGCGTGCCGACACGCCCGCGGAGCTGGCCCGGCTTACCGGCATGGACACCGGCGCCATGACCCGCGCACTGGACCGCCTGGAAGCCAAGGGCCTGCTGCGCCGCAACCGCTGCCAGGAAGACCGCCGCGTCGTCAAGATCGAACTTACCGAGGTCGGCGAAGCCAAGGCGCGCGAGATCCCTCCCAATATCGCGCGGGTGCTGAATCACCATCTGCGCGGATTCTCCATCGACGAAGTCGCGCAGTTGAAGCATTTCCTGCGCCGCATGATCGCCAACGGCTCCGCCTCTTCAGCGCCTCCAGAGCGCTGACAACGGCTCCAGCATGCCCCGGTTCCCGGGGTTTTATTTGGCATAATAATTGCCTAGGCAAATACAGATTAATCAACTACTTTCAGCAAACAGTCAGGATGAAACGCCTTCTCACTACCGTATTGGTGCTGGCCCTGAGCGGTTGCGCATTGATGGAATCCGGCTCCGAGCCCGTGGCCACGCTGGACGGAGCCAAGCTGGGACTGACCAGCCAGGACACCGCCTGGCCTGACACCCGATGGTGGCAGCGCTACGGCGACCCGCAGCTCAATGCCTTGCTGGACGAGGGCTTGGCCAACAACCCTTCGATGAGCGCCGCGCAGGCCCGCCTGGCCAAGGCCAACGCCGCCGTCGGCATCGCACGCGCGCCGCTGCTGCCCCGGGTGGACGCCAACTACACGCTGACCCGCGAGCACCTGTCGAAGGATTACATCTATCCCGCGCCCCTGGGTGGTTCGGTCGTCAGCGATAACCGGCTGGCCCTGGACTTCAGCTATGAACTGGACTTCTGGGGCAAGAACCGCTCGCGCCTGCAGGCGGCCGTGTCGCAGCAGGCCGCCGCCGCGGCCGACGCCCAGGCGGCGCGCAATCTGCTGGCCGGCGCCGTGGTCCGCGCCTACCTGAACCTGCAAAACGCCTTTGCCCAGCGCGAGGTGCTCAACCGCGTGCTGGCTCAGCGTGCCGAGGTGCTGTCGCTGACCCAGGGCCGCTACACGGCCGGACTCGACACCCAGGTGGAGGTCAAGCAGGCGGAATCGTCGCTGGCCGCCGGCAAGGTCGAACTGACCCAGACCGACACCACGCTGGCGCAGTTGCGCAATCAGGTGGCGGCCCTGGCCGGCGCCGGTCCGCAACGCGGACAATCCTTGCAGCCGGTGGCGCTGACCGCCCCCGCCGGCGGCGTACCCGCCAATGTGCCGCTGGACCTGCTGGGCCACCGCCCCGACGTCACCGCCGCAAAATGGCGCGCCGAGGCCGCCCGCCACGCCATCGACAGCGCCCGCGCCGAGTTCTACCCCAACGTGAACCTGGCGGCATTCGTCGGCTTCCAGGCCATGGGCACCGGCAATCTGCTGGGCGCGGATGCCCGCATGGCCGGCTTCGGCCCTGCCGTCACGCTGCCGATCTTCCACGGCGGCGAACTGAACGCGAACCTGGCGGGTCGCCGCGCCGACGCCGACCTCGCGGTATCGGACTACAACCAGACCGTGCTGGACGCCGTGCACCAGGTGGCCGACGCGCTCGACGGACTGCGCCTGCTGGACCAGGAAAAAGCCCAGCAGCGCCAGGCCCGCGAAGCCATCGACGCCGCCTATGACCTAGCGGTCAAGCGCTACCGGGCCGGCATGGGCAACTACATCTCCGTGCTCATCGCGCAGACCGGCGTGCTGACCCAGGCGCGGCTGGACACCGATCTGCGCATCCGCGCCTATCAACTGGACGCC